>JAUHWE010000540.1 GCA_030424825.1 Verrucomicrobiia bacterium | reverse complement strand
ATAAAATCGGTCGTCGACAAAGTCTTCCCAATGGAGCAAGCCGCCGAAGCCCATCGAAAAGTCGAGACCGAACAGCGCATCGGAACCGTCGTCATTTTGATAGAATAACAGGAAAAAGTGACAGAATCGGATCCATTTAAAAATGCTCCGATTTCAGACCTGAATCAGATTATTTATTCGATCTCCTCCAAGGCAAGTCGGACGAACCAACTAGGCAGTGCGTCAATCGACCTAAGAATTCGAACAGTGACCCTTTCGGTTCCATCGCCATTGTCAGCCACTTCAACGATCTCAGTATGCGTAGGCCCTGAGAGCCACTCCACCAAGTCATCTCCTACCTCCACTCGCTGCGCTACCCCAACAACCGCTTTATCTCGAGTGTATTTTACAATCAAGTACGTCGATCCACTAATTTCGATCGTATCTAACTCAAAGCTATTCTCGGAATCAGGAAACTTGGGGTCCGATCCTCGAAGGTACTCCTCGAAATTCGACAACCCATCTTTATCAAAGTCAGCCTGGGCACTGCTCAAATTCGCATCCGCCCGTTCTTCGGGCGTAAATCGGGTGGATCTCCAAAGAAGGAATCCCGTGAAATCCGTTTCAAAATTGGCCGTAATAGTCTTATCACCGTCCATGACAACTGTCAGCGGATTGACATTCCCTGAGGCATCTCCGGACCAATTGGAAAAAGGGGAATCGACCGTTTCGACGGCGGTTATAATCACCTCTGACATGAAAGTGTAAGGGCCACCACCAGTCGGACTAATCGTGACCTGACCTTCGCCCTCTATGTTTACGACGAGATTCCTTGGCGGATCGAATTCCTTCGGATTCGTGTCAAACAGAAACTCGTCGTTGTTCGTCAACCCATCTTCATCGTAATCCGCGCCAGGGCCACTTACCTCATCATCTGCCCGTTCTTCGGAAGTGAAATTCAGATAGCGCCAAAGCTCATACCCGGTTAGCGCTAATACAAAATTTGCGGTGATCGCTTTGTCCGCGTCCATCGTAACAACCAGAGGGTTTGTATTCCCCGACGCATCGCCTGACCAATTTGAAAACGCGAAGTCAGGCGTCCCCACAGCCGTCAGCGTGACTTCCGAGAGATTCTGAAACGATGGACCCTCAGGGCTCACCTCCACCGTTCCTTCTCCAGCGATATCCACCGTTAACGTTTTCGGTGGGATAAGATCCCCGCTCAAAATAGTACCGGATTGCCCCACTGCCACCATTTTCTCACTACTCGTGGCAATACCCGAAAGGTTCGTGCCCACTAAGGTTTGAGCAGAGGACCAAGACAAGCCGTCGCTACTGAACTTTACACGGCCCTGAGTATCCAAAGCTTCAAATCGTCCATCGCGGAATTCTAGCCCGAGAGGGAAAAATGGCGGATTCGATTGCCCAGCCGACGACCAGGAAATCCCGTCCGCACTCGTGAGTCCGGTTGAAGAGGATCCCATAACCACGAAAGTTCCATTTCCATAGGCTACGGATCCCAAATCGCTGGTCGCGGTACTGTCACGTGACGTCCAATTCACGCCATCCGAACTAGTATGCAATTCGCCTCCCTGGCCAACCACGATGAACATCCCATTCGCAAATGCGATGTCTCTAAAGTCGTTGGTCGTTGCAATATCATGCACATCCCAACTCGTAAGGTTGGTACTGCTTCGAATCATCCCTTCCTGCCCGACGATGAACCACTTGTCATTCAGGTAGCGCAATCTCTCGATGTTAACGCCTCCCGCTATCTCGGCACTCGGGAGCGACCACGTATTTATCAATCCGCTCGGACTCAGTATCCATTCGCCCCTTGAAGACATCGCGACAAACTTGTCGTCAGCGAACACGACCGTGAACCAATTTACATCAATTCCCGGAACAAAGGAATCTTCCCAAGTAATGCCATCACTACTACCAATGACATTTCCGTCATAGTCCGAGGCGACGAATCTGCCATTACCAAAAGCGACATCGGAAAAATTGTTCGAATATCCGCTCTTACGACTCGTCCATCCTAAAAGATCAGTAGAGCTGAAGAGATTCCCTCCCCGGCCGCTTGCCACTGTAATTCCTCCTCCGTTTACGATATTATAGACATCGTCGTTTTCGTTGAGATCAATCGAAGTCCAAGAGGTGAAATCCGTCGTGGTCCAAATTTTTCCTTGGCGTCCGGGGAAATAATAAGTCCCCGCATTGTACCAGCTGTCCCAAAACCAACTGCTGTCCTCACTAAACTCACGCTGGGTCCAGGTAATGCCATCTGGACTCGTCAGAAGAGTGTTCGATTTTCCACCAACGACAAAGAGAGAATTGAGGTATCGAACACTCAATAGGCCTTGGCCTAGGCCTTCGATATCTGCACCTGTCGGTCGCAAGGTCCAATTCACACCATCCGGACTAGTCAGTATTTGCAGATTATCTCCAACCGCAACGTATTGATTGTTTGCGAAAACAATATCCCTGACCGTATCCTCACCTGGCACCTCAAGCGAATTGAAGGCAACCCCATCACTAGACGTCACAATCGCGTCGTTAGCTCCGAATTGAGCGCCTCCAAAAAAGAACAACCCGTTGTGAAAGTAGACATTGTCGTTGTTGCTTGGTACCTTGCTTGAGAATACTGTGGTCCAATTGGTGAGATCGGTACTAAAAAAAACAGAGCCTGAACCAGAGGTTGTCACGCAATACAATCCGTTACCATAGGCGATATCAGCTAATGAATTCGGATGAGGGGTCTTGTGGGTCTGCCAGGTCATCCCGTCGTCACTACTAATCACAACACCGTTGCGGTCAGTCGTGGCTAAGAACTTTCCATTAGCATACTCGAGGTGCGTAATATTGTTGGGAGTTGGCAGTGGACTGCGTACTTCCAGCTGCTCATATACCGACTGGCTAAAACTTGTCGTTGGCAAAGCGACTATCAGGCCGCATAGAATGGAAACGCGGATACAAAATAACGGAAAACTCATACTTGATTCAAATATCGAACTTAACTTGCAAGAATTGGCACAATTAATCCTGCTGAATTAGTTGCGCCCTTCCAGCGTTTGACACTGCGGACAGTTTACGAAACGGATCCATACGTAAACTAGATAGTATCGACCCTATTCCAAAAAAACTGTGAAACAATTTGTATGCGGTTGAGGCTTACGAATAATTTATCAAAATGAAACGCAATGCAGTGAACCCACATCACTAATCCTCTTTGAACCGATCGCAGCAACATCGATCGAACTAGCTAGAACGTCCGATTCAATGATTTCCAATCCCAACGGCCCGACGAAATAGAAGGACAGGGCCAGCACCTCCCATTGTACGGTTTCCAATTTTAGCTGTGCTTCTCGCAACACTCAGCCTATAACATCAATCCATGGCTCGTCCCTCCCCTCATAAAACCACCCTCCTTCAGGCACTATTTCCTGTTCTGGGACTCGTGATCGTACTCGCCTACGGCTTGATTATCCGTCCACACGTTCAAAAACTCAATGCATTCCCTTTAGAAATCGTTTTCCTGACAGCAGCCGTTATCGCGATCGCCCAGCTCGCATGGCTAGGGTTTTCCTGGCAGGAGGTTCAAGATTCTATCGTCAGAAAACTGGCCAAAGCTTTTCCCACCATTCTAATCCTTTTCACGATCGGGATGATTATCGGGAGCTGGATCGTCTCCGGCACAATTCCCATGATGATCTACTACGGTATCAAGATCATCAATCCGGGTTACATCTATGTCATCTCTTTTCTAGTTGCCTCCGTCTTCTCGACGTGCACGGGAACCTCATGGGGATCCATCGGAACGGTCGGTCTGGTTCTGATCGGCGTGGCGGCGACCATTGATGCCAATCTCGGTATAACGGCTGGCGCGATTATCGGCGGGGCATTTTTTGGCGATAAGATGTCACCGCTTTCCGATACGACGAACGTGGCGGCGCTCGCTGCCGAGGTCCCTCTCTGGGATCACATCCAGTCCATGATGTATACCACTATGCCATCGGCTTTTCTCA
>JAUHWE010000539.1 GCA_030424825.1 Verrucomicrobiia bacterium | reverse complement strand
CACAGTTTCTTTCCCATCTTTGCGAACAAGTGGAACAATCCGGCTTGTCGATTGAGATTCAACTGGTCGACGACGGATCCTCCAAAGAAGAACAGAGGATCCTTACTTCCCTGGGCCAAGAGATGAGATCACGCTACTCATTTGTTAAAGAGCCGCTGCTAATAGAGCGAAACTCCGGAAAAGGAGGTGCCGTACGTGCCGGTTGGAATTTAGGCGGAGATGCCGACCTCCTCGCTTTCGTGGATGCGGACGGAGCCGCACCCGCCGATGAAACCGTGCGGTTTATCAAGCTCGCACACCAAGCCAATGAGCCGAATCAGATTTTCATTGCCACTCGAGATTCGAAAGCAGGACGAGACCTGAAACGAAAATTTTCCCGAAAAATCGTTGCGAGAATATTCAACTGCTTGATTCGAATGCGCTATGAAATCCAAGTATCTGATACACAATGTGGACTCAAAGCAATTCCTACTAAATTCTATCAGATGGCCAAAGGAAACTTGAAGCAAGAGGGCTACGCCTTCGACCTGGAGCTGCTTCTAGCCGCTAAAACAAGGGGGTTGGGAATCGTGGCTATTCCTATCGATTGGACCGAAATTCCCGGCAGCAGCACCAACCTGAAGCACGCATTTCATTTCATGAAGCAAATCCTGTTACGGTCGATTTGAGGTTTCTTAGGAAGGAAGTGCATTAATAGGCCCTATAAGTCGTATAGGCCCTATACGACTTATAGGACCTATGCTCTCCTACTCGTACCTCAAGGCTTCGATGGGTGAACGGCTAGCGATTCCCAGGCTGTTCAACATCCCAGTGATTAAGGTGATAGTGCCAATCGCCACGATTGATCCAATCGTCATTCCCCAGGGAATATACAGGTCGATCTTGAAAACGAATTGCGTCATGGCCCAGGCACCCGCAAGCGACAATGCGATTCCTGTCGCGCTTCCCAGTCCTCCGAGCAAGAAATACTCGATGGCCATAATTCTACGAACTTGTCCAATACTCGCTCCCAGCGACCTCAGAAGAACGCTTTCCTTTACTCGCTGGTACCGGCTCGTCAACACCGTTGCAACAAGAGCGATCAGTCCCGTTAGAATCGTAAACGATGCCATGAACCGGACTACGAATCCGACTTTGTCGAATACCTCTTTAAGCGTTTCCAGCACCATCGATAAGTTAATCGCGGATACGTTTGGGTACCGCTTGACGACCTCTCCCTGAAGGGCCGCGATACGGTCTACTCCATTGGCCTTCACCGCTATGATATGATTCGCGGGAGCGCTCTCGAGGACTCCACTGGGAAAAACGACAAAGAAATTAGGCTGCATTTGCCTCCAGTCCACTTTTCGAATACTCGTGACAACGGTCGCGAGCGGCAATCCCTGCACATCCCAGTTCAGCTCATCTCCCAATTTCAAGCTTAGTGCTTCCACCAACCGTTCCTCAACGGAGATCGGGATTGGATCTTCACTGTCCAAGGTGGACGTCGGGATGAACTCGCCCGCAACAATCGGCTCATGCGCTCTTAGCTCCGAGCGAAAGGTAGATCGGTATTCCCGGGACAAAGCCCATCGCTCGTAGTCGGGATTGCGGCGCAGCTGGGAAACGGGTGTTGCCCCAATGTGCGTAAGCCGCATCGTCACCATGGGGTCGTGAAACTTTAATTCACTGCCATTTTCCTGGGCAATCTGCTTCACTTCGGCAACCTGATCCGTTTGCACGTCGAAGAACACCGTATTGGGTTTGTCATCCTGATCATTGATCTCGCCCCTTTTCAGAATACTCACTTCACACAGGTAGAGTGTGTAGATGAGAAAAGCCCCCATTCCAATCATGACGATAAGCGAGACAGTCCGATTATTGGGTCGATAAAGATTGCTCAATCCTTGCCGCCACACAAACGGCAGACTTTTAGGCGCCATTTTCCGGAGTGCCGCTCTCAAGCCAATACCCGTTGCCGCCAAAACCAAAATGGCGACCACGATTCCTCCGAATACGCCGACCGCTTCTCTTAATTCGTCCGTTTGCAGTATGGCAAATACTAAAGTGAGCGCCCCGATCAGTCCCGTTGCGAGCCACACTAGCCAATCGCGTCGGCCTTTCTGTACCCCCATTGAAGATCGAATGGCTCTCATGGGTGAAAGCTTGCGCATTGGCAGCAGCGGAAGAAACGCGAACAGCAGGGTTAATGCCCAGGCAAACGCGAAGGCTTCTGCGAGACTCGACCACACGATTTCGAATTCCAAATCAAACGGAACGAAGGACTGAACGATTTGCGGAAGAGCCGCTTGAACTCCGATACCCAGAATGGCGCCCAGGAGGCAACCCACAAATCCAATCACAAAAATCTGTATGCAAAAAACCATCATACTGGTGCGCCCGCGACAGCCTAGGCAGCGTAGCACTGCCATTGATTCCGATTTCTCTTTCAGATAAACCTGTACCGCACCCGCGATCCCCACTCCTCCTAGAAGCAGAGCGATAAAACCAACGAGACTCAAATAGCTCGTCATTTCATCCAGCATGTTTCCGATACTTCTTTTTTGCTCCTCAGCCGTGTCAAACCGAATACCGCTGGATCGAAACTCCTGTTCGCTCGCTCGAAGCTTTTCTCCCAATTCTTCGTTTAAGCCATTCTCAAAGACAAAATGCTTTCGAAACGTTTTTCGGCTTCCGAATCCCAACAGATTTGTTGCTTCGAGATGCCTATGCGGGATCAGGATACGAGGGGAAAAGGAGCTCCCGAACGAGGATTCACCCGGCATCCTTAGCAATTCGCCAATTACCTCAAACTCCGCATCTCCAATACGGATCAAATCACCTATCTCTAGATCGTATTGAATTTTCAACGACTCTTCAATCAAAGCGACCTTACCCGTCATTGCGGCAATGTTCAGACCCTCAGGCCGTGTGTCCATTGATCCATACCAAGGAAAGCCACCGGACATGGCCCGCAAAGAGACCAGTCTCGTTTCATCTGATTCCACAAAAAGAGCCATCGTCGACAGTCGAGTATCAGTCGCTTCATCCAGGGCATTGAAGGATTCGAAGAGCGCTTCTGCCTCCTCGTCAAAGGGATCGGAACTTCTAAATTCTAGATCGGAACCGAGGAGCGCTTTCGACTGCCGGTCCACCTCTGACTCCAAGTTGCTGCGAAGCGAATTCACCGCTACCAAGGCAGCCACTCCAAAGATAACCGAAAACGCAAAGAGCGCCAGTTTCCCTCGGGAACGGCGCGTATCCCGCCAAGCCATTTTAACCACCCAGCCCAATCGCGGACGAAGCGGATGGGAGTTATCACGAGTCTCGCTCACCGTTCGACCGTCACCCTTCCTTTACTGATGCGCAGGACCCGATCAGTTCGTTCCGCAAGCTCCCGGTCATGGGTCACGAGAACCAGTGTCGTGCCCGCGTCGCGATTCAACTGGAAGAGCAAGTCGACAATGGAGTGGCTTGTATCCGCGTCCAAATTACCTGTTGGTTCGTCGGCGAAGAGAATGCGTGGTCGGTTGATAAACGCCCGCGCGATGGCTACCCGCTGCTGCTCGCCGCCCGAAAGCTGGACTGGATAGTGATTGGCCCGCTCCCCGAGCCCGACTTTCTTTAACAGCTCGATTGCCTGCGACTCGACGCCGCTCTCCCCTCGCAGCTCGAGGGGCACCATCACGTTTTCCAAGGCCGTCAAGGTCGGCAGAAGCTGGAAATTCTGGAACACGAAGCCCACGAAGCGATTACGCAAATCAGACCGCTGGTCCTCCGTCAGGTGATTCAGGATGTCTCCATTGAGACGGACCTCGCCGGATGTAGGGGCGTCAAGCCCCGCGCAAATCCCCAGCAAGGTCGTCTTGCCGCTCCCGGACGGGCCGACAATGGCGATGGACTCCCCCTTCCTCGCTTCCAAGCTCGACTCTTTGAGTACCTCCAGCATGCGGTCTCCACTCGAGAACGACTTGCTCACTTTTTCTAGGCTTAGGACGATTTCTTCTGACATGGACAAAAGCTGTGACTC
>JAUHWE010000538.1 GCA_030424825.1 Verrucomicrobiia bacterium | reverse complement strand
TATGATCGTTCCTATGACAAGTGCTTCTTAAAAAAAGCGATCGTGCGATCCCACGCTAATTTGGCGGCATTCTCGTCGTATCTCGGAGTGGTGTCGTTGTGGAAACCGTGGTTGGTGCCCGAGTAGATATACGCTTCGTAGTCGATATTGTTCTCCTTTAGCGCCTTCTCGTATTCCGGCCAACCCGCATTCACACGCTGGTCTAGCTCGGCGTAGTGAAGCTGGATCTTGGCTTTTATTTTCTTTGTGTCTTCAGCGGATGGCTGGGCTCCATAAAACGGGGCAGCCGCTTTGATGATTCCGGGAAGTCGAACCGCGAGGGCGTTCGACATGCCACCCCCAAAACAGAAACCGACCACTCCTGTCGATTGACTGCTCAACGGATGGCTGTTCAAGAATTTTGCGGCCGCGACAAAGTCTTCGGTGATCTTGTTTCGGTCCAATTCGCGCTGCATCTCACGTCCTTTGTCATCGTTTCCAGGATACCCTCCAAGAGGGGCTAGGGCATCTGGCGCAAATGCGAGGAATCCAGACAAGGCAGCGCGCCGCGCAACATCCTCGACGTACGGATTTAGGCCTCGATTCTCGTGAATGACGAGTATAGCGGGAAGCTTTCCGGACGCATTTGACGGTCGAGCCAGATAGCCCCGCGTTTTATCGTGGCCCTCCGGCGAAGGGTATTCCACGTATTCGGTAATCAAGCGCGAATCGGACTTCGATACCTGTTCGGCCCACGCGTAGTGAGGGCTGAGGGATTCCATGAGGGCAGCAGTTGTGACGCCGGCAACGGCAAATTTTGCTGCCTTGTTGAAAAAAACGCGACGGTCGATGATGCCGTGAACGTATTCGTCGTAAATATCTAGGAGTTCTTGTGGAAACTCGGAGGCTTTTTTCCGCTCGATGTCGGCTTGGAGTATGTCTTCTTTTGTGTTCATTTTGGGATATGAATCAATTGTTGATCGCATCTTCGCCCTGAGCTTCGTCCTCGGGAGCTTCGGGTTTGGGAAATTCGGCGAGGACCCCAGGGCTCTCATCTATTTCACCCTTACCCTTGGAGTTGTCCCCGGTGAGTTGCTTCAGCAGCTCGATCAGTTGATCGCTTTGGTCCCTTAGGGTGTCGATATCGGACTTTAGTCTAAGGAAGGAGCTGGATTCCCAGTTTTGTTCCAAGTTGGAGAGCGTTTTGTGGATGATGCTAGCTGGGGTGTTCAAGTCTTGAAAAATTTGCGGAAACCAGAGGGCTTTGTAAGCGGAAGCTTCGACCGCGCGCTCCATTTGCTGATAGATTTCATCCGTGCGTTTTTCGACCTCGGTGCCAATGTCCGTCTTTCGCTCCTGCTCGAGATTGATTTCCAGGCGTTTGGCCGTTTCTTCCAGACGGATTTGTTCGAACCGCATTTCCTTGATCAGCTTCGCTTTTTCGGCAATCTCGGTTCGGTCGAGGGAACCTTGTTGTTCGGCTGTTTCGAGCTTGGTTTTGAATTCATGGTTACTTTCCTCAAGTTCCTCGATCTCGCATTCCATTCTCTCGATCGTTAAGGCCCGGTTTTCTAAGAGGTAGCGAAAGCGGTTCACTTCCATTAGTTTGGGCTTAGGGGCGTAGCCGCTGTTGAGGCGATTGGTTTCGGCCTGTTTTATGAGCGCGGTGAGCGGCTGCGACGCGATCTGCTGAAATCGAATGTAGAGGAGGATGAAAACCGCTACGACCAAAATGAGCACGCCGAGTACAAGGGCGGATTCGGTAATGCCGAGTGTTGCGATTAAATTTGCTCGATTGGCCTCTAGGGAGGGGAAGCAAAGAAAAATGATTGCGCCGAGCGAAGCGACTAGGCCAGTGGCAAAGTAGCGGGCTGAAAGTGAGTTCGTAGTCGTCATTATCCCAGTTTGGTTGGTTGAAGTCCTATTAGTTGCAGCATCTTGAGTGTCGAAAGGGCGGATCGGATTGTCCACTAAAATTGGGAAAATCAGGCTTCGATTAAGAACGTCTTTTATCGGTCGTGTTCCGTTGAAGCTCCTCTTATGCAGGGCCCTGGTTGATCCTTTGGTCTGGCCTAATTGCAACCTCCTATCTATGAAGGACTATTGGATTCTTCGATTTCAGATTGCTTAGCCAGTACGCCTTTTCCGTAAATCGCAATGCGAACAGTCTGAAGCAAGATGAGTGGGGCAAAAACTTTGGCGGTCTCGCGATATCCGGTCTTCTCTTGCGTTGCTTGATGGTAAATGAGGAGAAGCATGACGAGGTAGGCAAGCCGGTGAATTCGTTTCCAGTTCTTGCCCCCCAGCTTTCGGACGGACCAATTGTTGCTGGTTGCGGCGAGCAAAAGGAGCAATGCGAACCCTATGATTCCCGAGAGAATAAAAAGCTTGTCCCAGTCTTTTACAAAGGCGTCCCAAGAGCCGGTATAGGCATAGTAGATGAGAAAGTGCAAGAGGGCGTAGATGAAAACGCTCACTCCTATTGGACGCCTGTGATAGGCGAGGCTTTTAACAATCGATGATTTAGGAAAGATTCTCCTTAGCGGCGTTATTGTAGATACGGCCACGAAAAGGTAGGTAGCTGCTAGGCCTACGTACTCAAGAAGGTATTTGGCGGGATCCGCGAAGTATTCGGTATCCGACTGTATTATTGGTACGAATACATAGAATGCAGGCGTGCAAAGAAGGAGGTAGATGAACCACCGTTTTCGAAGGAAACGCGCGAATCGATTCATGCGTTGGTTCGTTATTGCGAGTCCGGTCGACTCTAGAAATTACGCTTTAAATCAAGACCCTCGTAGAGGTGGGCGACTTGCTCCTCGTAGCCGTTGAACATGAGCGTGTCTTTGCGTTTACTGAAAAATCCTGACCCGATGATCCGCTCGGTCGCCTGGGACCAGCGAGGATGATCAGCCTGAGGATTAACGTTCGCGTAGAATCCGTACTCTCTCGGTTGCAACGCTTGCCACGTATTGAGTGGGCGACTATTGGTAAACTCGATCTTGACGATCGACTTGATAGATTTGAAACCGTATTTCCAAGGAACGACAAGGCGGATAGGGGCGCCGTTTTGATTGGGAATTGCCTTTCCATAGATCCCTGTGGCGAGGAAGCTCAGCTCGTTGCGGGCCTCTTCCATGGTCAAGCCTTCGACATAGGGCCAGTCGATAGACCCGCCTTTTTGCCCGGGAGCCGACATCGGATCGTGGAACGTGGAGAATTTAAGGTACTTCGCTTTTGCCGTTGGCTGCACAAGCTCTATGAGCTTGCTTAGCTGAAATCCGTCCCAGGGGATAACCATAGACCAAGCTTCCACGCAGCGAAAGCGGTAGACGCGCTGCTCGATTCCGCCGATTTTTTTTATCAGATCGTTGACGTCGATCGTCTGTGGATTCTCGACGTGGCCTTTGATTTCAATCTCCCATGGCTCTGTTTGCCATCCTTGATTGGCGAGATGTTGAACTTCGCCTTTGTCATAGGAAAACTCGTAGAAATTGTTGTATCCTTTTATTAAATCGTACTCGGTTGGCTCAAGGCCGTCGGGGCGAAAATCAGGATTTACTTTGGAGGGAAATCCCGATGTGGCTGCATGGGCGACAGACTGGCCTAGTAGAGCGCCGGACCCGAGGCCGACCGCTTTAAGAAAGCGTCTGCGGTTGATGAAATCGTTCTCTGGGGTAGCGGCGGATTCGGGAAGGTTCCAGGGCTGGCGTTTTCGAATGTTCATAAGATCAGGGGCTGGGATTGTTGGCCTAGAAGGGTAGGGACAGCGATTTGCCGGTCGCGTTTCATCGAATGCTCCTCTATTGAGAGGAGGTTGGAGGAGAGAATATTCCCGTGCGATGGCAACTTGTACCGCGAAACGCGGCGGTCATTGTTCTCCTTGAGGAATGAGGCGGACGTCGCGTTGCGGGAAGGGAATCGTGATGTTGGCTCGTTTGAGCGCCTTGAAGACCTCGAGATTGGCGGCATACTGGATCGCGTAGTAGTTGTGAGTTTTAACCCAATAGCGGTATCCAATGTTTATCGACGAGT
>JAUHWE010000537.1 GCA_030424825.1 Verrucomicrobiia bacterium | reverse complement strand
GACGATACCACCAATTTTTAGATAAACCGCCCGCCCTTGAACATCGCCAATGAGCTGACGCGCAACTTGAGCCGCCTCTGTGTCTGGCCGTGGCAGGAGACTCGACACATCCTTATCAATCTTCTCTGAGAAATCGACGCGAGAGAGGTAGATCACCGCCGCAGCGAGCAAAGCCGAAAAGACAATCGAGAAAAGCCTCCCTCTCATTTTCGCTTATCCCTTTGACTGGCGGAAGTACATCGCCTGCTCTTCCTCGGAAAACGTAGGTCTGGCGATTTCTTCCTCTGGGAATATCTCGATTCTTTTTCGATCCAAGAAGCCCATCACAATGGACTCTACATTCGTTCCGTTTCCGTTGATCGTGACAGACTCCAAATTGCCACCTTCTGCTTCTCTAGGTTCCATCAGAATTTTCCAATTGCCGTCGCCCTCCTCCCAGTTCAACTCAAACGCTTGATTCAGTTCTCTCTGATCGAAATTGAATGCGGACCCCAAAAGCTCTATCGCGTTCGACCATCCGACTTTCGACGCTCGTTCACGATAAGACCCGTCTTCTGAAATCCTTCTCAAGAGGATACCCTCCTCATCATGGATTACGACTGTCTTGCTCGCCGGATACGCAATGCTCGTCCCCACTCCTCTCCAAATCCGGACAATGCCTTCAACTACAGTAGGCGTCTTCCTAAACGGAAAGAAACGTTTTTCCTGGAAGGGAATCTCCCTCGCTGCAAACGACTGAGCCTTTTCCTGCAACTCTTCTAGTTTTCGGCTAAGCGGTTCACTCAGGCCCAGACTCTCTTGCCCAAAAATATCGCTCTCGTGAGCGAGAGTGGCAATTGTCAGGAGAAGAAAACTCAATGTTCTAATCATCTGGAGCAACCTATTTAGAATTCAAGTATCTCGCGAACAACCTGAACGGAGCCTGAACCACGAGCTTGGCATGCAAACAAACAAATCGGAGATTGTCTCGAAAATAGTGAAAGTGCGACACACCCCCGGACTCCCTGCAAACGTATCTCACAGGAGCGTCGAGTTTAATAGACCTGATGCCCATCCATCTTAATCGAACAGCAACTTCAGGGTCAAAGTCGTACCGCTCGCTTCTTCCTGGCTTGCTCATCACTATCAGCAACGGGTCAATCGGGTACACTCTAAATCCGTACAACGGATCTCCAATGCTCCCGCCTCCGACCTCGAAGAAGACCAGCCAGACACTCAACTTTCTCCCGTAGAGTCTCTCCCACGGAACATCCGATTCAAATATCGGCTGTCCGAGAATCATCGCGTCAGGGTAGCGGGATGCGTATCCCAAGAACCGGTTTATCTCATGCGCAGGGTGCTGTCCATCCGCGTCCATAACGAGGACATGCGTGAAACCATGCGCCCGGCTCTTCAAAAGACCTGTACGCACGGCCGCGCCCTTGCCTTCATTTTTTCTTTTAAATACGATCTGTAGCCGTGATTCGCTTACGGCAAGATCACTAACCGCTTTGTCGCTTTCGTCGGTTGAACCATCTACAACGACGCATATCGGATATTCCGTTTGGGCAAGCACCTCCTTCACCGTTTTCTCCAAGATCGGTCCAGTGTTGTATGAGGGAATCAATACGAAGGGCTTTATCATCTAGCCGTTAAGATTAGCACACCTGAACTGCACACTACTTCGTTGGAATGCAGACGACAACTATATCTGTCACCCGCATTTTCAACGCAGATCCTGACCCTGTCCAATGGTCGTATAGGTGAGACAAATTTGAAACGAGTTAGCCGGTACTCCTCAATCGTTTCACCTCTAATCGCTTCTACGAGAATCTTCACCCAACCTATTTGTGTAACGGCGGGCACGAGTGGGTTCCCTGGAAAATGTCCATCAAAATAAGGATAATTCTCAGGAACTGTGAATTGTACAGTCACTGTATCTCCATTAACCACCAGGCGAACCCCTTCGGGAAAAGGCTTTCTCAAAAGCATGCCTCGCCTTTCTCCCTATAAAGTTTAAGCACTTCTGCGAAAATTGCTTTAGGGGACGAGTATGCCGTGGGATTCAGCGTAGCGATTAGACTGATTTTGACCGTTGCGGTTAATCGTGGAACCTTCCAGAAAGGCGTCTCTCGTGTCATAAAGTCCTCTGGAGAATCCATCCACAATACATTCACCGAGGCTCCGCTTCGCTTTGCTATGAGGGCGAATCCTGGTTTGAAACGGTCCACATCTACCTGTGTTGAACGGGTTCCCTCAGGAAAGATCACCAAGTCCTCGCCTCTCTTGAGGGCCTCGCAAGCCTCACGCACCAAGTCAGCGCCGCCTACGTTAGGGATGTGCTGCGCCAGTTTGGCTGTGGAGCCGTAAAGCGGATTTGATCCAATCTCCCGTTTGTAAACGCAAGTCCCATTGGTGACGAATTTCAACAAATAGGACCCATCCAAGAGCGATGGGTGGTTCATGATCCAGATTGCTCCTTCGCTCGTTTTGAGTTCCGTTTTATCCGGCGTTCTCAAATCCAGTACTCGAATGAACCCCATGAACCAAGCCCAACGCCGGAAGAGAAACTGCAGCGTTGCTCTCAACGGTCTTTTGAACACTCCCGAGCAAGGCAACTGGATAAGGAGAAAGCTGAAAAGATTGATCGTGAAACTTACTATTATGAAAACGGATACCGAAAAATAGTACGCCACGCAAAGACAGAGTCTCGACACTATCTTCATACTGCCGCCTTTGTCTGAGTACTTTTTTTGCCGCAATCAACGACTGGAATCGCGTCGCAGAAATTGAACCATTGGTAGGGATACTTTTGTACCAAAGTTTCCAGCAATTTCAGGGTATCCTGAAAATGGCTACGCGCTAGTTCAAGTTTCTCGCTCTTTGTTTCGCCAAGGGGAGTATAAATGTCCGAAGTGAATATCCGCGTCTTCCGGATCCCATCCGGCACTCCAAACGAAAATGCGACGGGCAGATCAAACAAGATCGACAAGTGGTAGATAGTAAACGGGAACCACCGCTCCAAACCGAGGAACCGAAACTTCTCGATCTTTGAACTGTGCTCAACCCGATCGCATTTCATGGCGATGCTGTGACCCGAGTCGATTGCCTCTTTAAGGGCGAAGATCATATTACTCGGTTCATTGACCCACAGAAAAGAGACTTTGCTGCCAAACCGATTCTCCAACCAGTCTAGGTCGCTTGAATTTTCCACCTTAAATCGTACCATCCGGATCGAAACACCGAAACGGGAAAGCCAAAAGCCCATCAAGTCAGAATTTCCAAAATGGAAAGTGCCTTGGATCGTCTGCCTCTTCCCCTCCATTAAAGACTGGAATCTATTGGCGGACACCTCATCCGTTTCAAAAATGGGGTCCTTGCCGTAGGCAGCATCAAATCGCATCACAAGAAACTCTGAGAACGCGGCGAAATGCCTCCAGCAATCCTCCCAGGTCACGCTCCTGCCCAGCGCAGATTCGAGAAAGTCTCGAGAGTGGCGCCGTCGCCTCTTCATAAGGCATAGACTTACCAGCGCACTCGCCCACAGTACCACCTTCATCAGGGGCCAGGGAAGGACGCGATTCACACACGCTATGAGCGAATAGCCCCAGCTTGGGCCCGGATTCCGCACTCGGTGTGATCGAGAGTCACCTATGTCCATTCGAGTCGTATCCATGCATCAAGTGCAAATGAGGGAACAGACAATTTGCTGCGGTTCTTGATAGCGTCGATACCTTCCGTTAAACCGATGCATCCTTCCATTTCCGCCTTTTTGGATCGGTCGATCCACAACGATCCGACCCCCTCGCCAGCTCGTGAAAGCCGCATGCCGAAGGCGAATGAAATGTCACTCGCCAAACGAAAGGGGCACAGCCAGTCCCCCCGCTCCTCTCCGCCCAGCAAAATCACATCTTTTTCCCCCAGCAAAAAGCAATTTTCTAGAGCCTGGCCCAAGAGATTGGTATAGCTTGTTATTGGGTAGAACCGATCTACCGGTTGCTTTCTGGATATCAACCCCTGCTCAACCGCGCTCGGAT
>JAUHWE010000536.1 GCA_030424825.1 Verrucomicrobiia bacterium | reverse complement strand
CTCCCAGCCGCTGCTGTGGCGAGTGAAAAGACCATCCTCGCCCTAGGCTTCAATTTGCCCGTCAGGACCTATACCCAAATACAATCCATTCTCATAGAGTATCGGAATCCCGTTCGGACGAATCGGATCTCCTGAGGGATCAAAAAGCGGAACACTCTCCCAGGTGAATCCGTTGTCGCTGAACCCAAACCCGTTCTCCTCAAGGCGTATGAATCGGTCGCCTACAAGATGCCTAGGGCAATCGGCTTCCGGTACGGCTGAGTCTCCTTCCCACGTCGTCCCCACATCATCGGACCAGTAGCAATGAAAGGTTCCATCTTCATTGTCGCGCGCAATCCAGAGTCGATCGCCTTGAAAATGGGTGGAGTAGAATCCTTCTTCTAATTCTTCGTTCGGCAGTGGGATTTCTTCCCACTCCTCCAAGTCTGCCGATCTGTACAGATTATAGCCCTTAGTTGTTCGGGAAACGGGTAATCTAAACGACTGCATCCCGACATAATGACCATCGCCATGGGTAATTGAATGGTCGACGGTTGGAACGATATCCCAATTCACTCCATCTTCCGAAGCGTGGACAGCCGAATAACTTGTGTTTCCAGAGGTATAGCCACCGTGTCTGAACCACAATCCGTTCAGCTTTTCGATACCTCGTGTAGACCAATAATCGTATTCATCTGGTCTCGAGTCCCAAGCAACTCCGTTGGTTGAAACCCAAAGTTCGCTCCCGGAGTAGCTTTTGGTAGCAATCACCGTTTCGCCATCGGATCCAATCGCGGACATCCTCAAATAGTAAGACTCGAACTGCACCGGCCAATTCGTTCCAAGATCAAGGACCTTGTAGAAGTGTTCGACCCCGCTGACGTACAGTTCATCCTCAAGCGTCAAATAGTTTCCCCCGTATGCCAAACGAAACGGGAGGAGTTCCCAACTCTCTCCGTCGAGTGATTTGAGATACCAAGTCAGATGATTATTGTACCCACCTTGATGCATTACATAGTGTGCTCCGTCGTAGTGGAAGGCCCCTCTGAAATACCTTTCGAAACTGAGTTCGTTTTCAGGTAAATCAGGCTCTTCCCAATTCACAAAGTCCCGTGAAGTCCGCAGGCCCTCGTAGCCCATGGTCAGTGTAGCGAGCCCGTTGGCGTAGTCCGAGTCCGTAACTTCTCGCGTCCCTTGAGTATGGGTTTCTGAGAGGCTGACGATGGGTTCGCTCCATTCGAGTGTCGGCGGCAAGCGGGACACTTGCAGCGAAGAACCTGTTTCCGGCTGCGAGTGCGTCGCGAATTCCAGCAGGTTGAAGACGCCATTAACAAATTCGCAGAGCACAACGGTTTGCTGGCCATCAGAGTTCAACTCGGAATTCATTTCACGCCAGGATTCTCCATCTTCAGAAAAAAGATGTTTCCCGTTGTCGCCTGCCGCGAGGTATCCAAAATCTCCGATGGTGATCTTCTTTAGCTCAAAATCAGGAAAGGGAAGAATCTTCCACCCGTAGCCATCGGCAGAAGTCAGTATCTGTCCTGGATTGCTGGCGACTACGATGAATTTTCCTTCCGAATAGATGACCGCTTCCAGTCTCGCATCCGAGTCCGGATACTGCAAGGACCACGATTTCTCGACTTCGGAACGCATAATGACACCCTGGTCACCTACGGCGACGAAAACTCCGCTGTCACTCTTGGCCAGTCCATGGAGGGGGACCCATGGTGCTGAGGTTCCGACGAATTTCCATTCGTCGAGAAAGGATCGGTCTATCTGCTGTCCGACGCAGGCGGTCGACAAGATGGTTCCCAGTGCAAAAAGAAAAGTCTTATTCAATTGGTAACAGTACATTTCACGGGATGTTTTCAGAATGGATTCTGTGTAGCAGAAAGAAGAATCTGCCTATGAGATGATGCTCAAGACAGTGGGGTCGGATAGTATTAACGGATAAGCGACGGTCTGCGAAATGTCCAACGGCAAATGCCATCCTGTCGACCGGGCAAAACATTCCGCTTTACTATCTCTGGATCGGGTTCTTTCGTGGTCGGGTTTTCTGAATTTGGAATGAAATTAGCCAACAACAGTCACCTCGCCTATTGTACCAACATTCACCGCGGAAGCTCATGGGCGGAAACGCTGGAGACTCTCGACCAATACACCATGCGGGTTCGGGAGCGGGATTGTCCGGATGATCCCTATGCCATCGGACTCCGTCTGAGCGCTTCGGCTGCGAGAGAACTCTCAGAGCCGTCTAACTTGTTGGCCTTTCAAAAATGGCTCGATGAGCGGAGTTGCTACGTTTTCACTGTCAACGGATTTCCCTACGGCGATTTTCATGGGACACGGGTGAAGGAGGAGGTTTACCGCCCCGACTGGACGACGCCGGAACGGCTGGACTACACCAAACTGCTTTTCGATCTGATCTGTGAGATTGCGCCTGAGGGCATGGAAGCGAGCGTCAGTACGGTTCCAGGATCGTTCAAGCGATTCATTACTTCTCAGGATCAGTTGGGGGCCATGCGCGAGAACCTGTCGGAGTGCGCGGAGTATCTCGAGAAGCTCAGCATCAAGTCGGGTAGGGACCTGCATCTCGGACTCGAGCCGGAGCCGCTGTGCTTGTTCGAGACTAGCGCTGAAACGGCAGACTTTATGGACGGCCTGCTTGAGGCGGGCTTAGCTGATCGTGATTTGCTCCTGAGAAGGCTCGGTGTGAACTACGATGCGTGTCATCTGGCTGTCGAGTGCGAATCAGCTGAGGAATCTTTGGGGAGACTGATCGACCGCGGGATTCGAATCAGCAAGATTCATCTGAGTTCGGCCCTTAAGGTTTCGGATTTTTCCGATTCGACCCTAGAAATGCTAGAAGGGTTCTGCGAGCCGGTCTACCTGCATCAAGTGGTCGCCCGTAATGGTTCGAATCCTCTCGTCCGATACGAAGATCTGGATCTGGCGATTCAGGCGAGAAAGGAGGGAAGGGATATTGCTGAGGAGTGGCGGATACACTTCCATATTCCCCTTCACCAGTCCCCGGGATTGCCTTTGCAGTCCACGAGCGATCACATTTCAAGTGTTCTCGATATACTCAAGAAACGTCCCGAAATGTGCCGCCATTTCGAAATGGAAACCTATACTTGGGAGGTTTTGCCGGGTGATTTAGGGACGAGTGATGTGGTGGATCAACTCGTGCGGGAGTACGACTGGACCCTAGCAGAATTCGCCGCACGCGGAATCGGTCGGTAGGGAAGGCTGTGGGGGCCCGTTAGGGCTCCTGGTCTGGCGACCTGCGGGCGGATTATAAGTCTCCGCTGTGCGTCTCCCCGCTAGGCTTCCCCTTGGCGTTTGCGAGTAGAAGGGTGGTCGGATCCCGTATTCACGCCAGGTTTTTGTGTTTCTACGCAAGAGTTGGTGTGAGTGCGTCACCCATGTTGCCTTTTGGCAAAGCGAATAACGTTCGCGAAGCTCATTGTAGATTTCCGCCAATTCGAAATATTTGCGACAAGGCAGGATGAATGCGACAGGGCATTTCTAAATCCGACATCCTATTGGTTTCCTGCCGCAAGTTCTGCGTAATATCTGGGTTTGAGGCGTAAATCCCTGTTGTTTAGTAGCTAAGCGGTTCATTTTTCCTGAAAATGTGCTCGCTCGAAAATCGAAATAGCCTTGCTTTGACCAAATGTTAAATGCTCGGGCACTGCTGGTCCTCGGACGTGTGTCAAACCTCTCAACGGTTTGGTCGAATTGTCTGTGTGCCTGGATTCTCGGAGGGCCTGATCATGGCGGCGTATTCGCTACCCTCCTCTTGGGCTCCAGCCTTATGTATGTGGGCGGAATGTACTTGAACGATTATTGCGATATCAAGTTCGACGAGAAATTCAGACCGGAGCGCCCGATCCCTTCCGGTCAGATTTCCCGGCGGACCGTTTTCTTGGCATCGCTCGGCCTTTTGGGCGGCGGCTATCTGTCGGTCGCTTGGGTGAATCTGCAGACCGCGTTGTTTGGGGTGATCTTGTTGGCCCTCATCGTAGCCTATAATGTCGTTCA
>JAUHWE010000010.1 GCA_030424825.1 Verrucomicrobiia bacterium | reverse complement strand
AGGAGCGTCCTTGCTGGCGGCACTGCCACCATAAGGGACCCAAGAAAACGAACGCTGCCTCTCACGAGGAAGCGCTAAACAAGAAAACAAACGGGGGGAGGCGCAAGCCTCCCCCTTTTAATTTCTACCGCAGAAGTTTAGCGAAACGGCCTGGCAATCTTCAGTTTTCGAAACCTGTAGGGCGAGGTCTGTCTACGCGCAGAAGAAGTAAGATGGGTCTCATCTGCCTGATCATCCCCAATCCTCAACTCGACCAATGAGACTCGATAAACGCTCAGTATTCAACTGACGCGGCATAGCGCGAGCGCTAGCCCTACGGGATATGCGGGTCGTCGAGCCCTACCATTGCGACTTGCCAAAGGTAAAAGAGTTTGGACAAGGACAGTTTCTGACAACGGATTTCGTAAATCTATTTTGATGACGATTAGAATCGTGTTCTTTTCATAACTATTCGCAAAGCGAAAAAATATCTGTGCTCATCCGTGTAATCTGTGGTTAAAAAATTCTATACCTTCTTGCCTAGGCTTAGGCTAAAGCACTGAGCTACTTGTAGTCCGTGGTTAAAATACTACCGTCCTTTTAGTGCTTTGCCGGTTTCCGATTGCTTGCATTTCTTTATCGTATCCACATTTCCCGTGCAGACGATCTTTCCTCCGTGAGTTCCCCCACCGGGGCCGAGATCGACGATCCAGTCGGCCAGTCGCATGAAGTCAAGGTGGTGCTCGATGACGATGACCGTATTGCCCTGGTCGCGGAGCTGGAAAAGCAGGTCGGAGAGTTTCTGGATATCCGACCAGTGCAATCCGGTCGTGGGCTCATCTAGAATGTAAAGCGCGCTACCCGCGGATCGCTTGGAGAGCTCCAGCGAAAGTTTCAATCGCTGGGCCTCGCCCCCACTCAACGTGTTGGCTGCTTGTCCCAGCTTCAAATATCCGAGCCCCACGGCATCGAGCGTCCTCAGCTTGTCCATGACGCGCGGTACGTTCTCAAACTGCACCAGAGCTTCGCTGACCGACAGATCCAGAGACTGGGCAATATTCAATCCTCCATATTGCACCTCCAAGGTTTCACGATTGTAGCGTGTGCCTTGGCAGCTGGGACAATCGATGTAGGCATCACTCATGAAAAGCATGTCCAACTTGATCGCTCCCTGGCCCTGACACCGTTCGCAACGACCGCCACGGGCGTTGAAGCTGAAACGCCCCGCCTTGTATCCGCGAGCTCGCGACAAAGGAATTTTGGAGTACAAGTCCCGCAACAGGTCGAAAAGCTTGGTATAGGTGGCGGGATTCGAGCGCGGGCTTTGCCCAATGGGATCCTGACTCACCCGCACCGCCCGTTCGAAGTGCTCCAATCCCTTCATCCCCGTGTGCTTACCCGGAATATCCTTGGCTCGGTTCAATTTTCGAGCGGCGGCCTTGGCGAGGATCTCGTTCACCAAGGTCGATTTGCCCGAGCCGGAAACCCCGGTCACGCAGGTCAGTAAACCCACCGGGAACTGAGCATCCACATTTTGGAGATTGTGTTGGCTCGCCCCTTTGATCTCGAGCCACTTCTTTTGTGGGGAAAGCGTTTTGACCGACTTAGTAAGCGTCTGTCGTCCAGAAAGGTATTCCCCAGTCTCGAAGCCGCCCTTCTTTTGCTTGGCGCATTCCTCCGGCGTCCCTTCGAAGAGGACCTCCCCTCCTGAGAGCCCCGCCCCGGGACCCAGCTCGATCAAATGGTCCGCAGCCCGCATGGTATCCTCATCGTGCTCTACCACGACAACCGAGTTCCCACGGTCCCGCAATTCCTTCAGCGACTCGATCAGCTTTTGATTGTCCTTGGGGTGCAACCCAATGCTCGGCTCGTCGAGCACGTAGACCACTCCCACGAGGCTCATACCCAACTGCGTCGCCAGCCGCACCCGCTGGGCCTCGCCCCCACTCAATGTACTGTATTGACGATTCAAGGTCAGGTACTCCAGACCCACCTCTTTCAAGAAACGCAACCGCAACTCGATTCCTTCGAGCACCTCCCCGTAGGTTGAAACGCGATCCTTACTGGGTGACAAACTACTCACGTATTCGTGCGCCTGGCCGATATCCATGGAAAGGAAATCAGGCAGACTCTTCCCTTCTACGAATACATTCGCGCTTCTGGGACTGAACCGATGCCCGTGACAGGTCGGGCATTTCTGGTCTGTCTGATAAGTCATCAAACGGGCCCGAAATCCGTCGCTCTTGGTTTCCAGGTAGGATTTTTGCAGCAACGCGACAAAGCCTCCGAACGGTTGAGGTGGCGGAAGCGTCTTACGACGAGTTAGCTTGAAAGTGAAAAGCCGGTCCTCAACCCCGTAGAGCAAAGCCTGTTGGGTTTCCTCATCCAGTTCGTTCCAGGGCGTGGTAGGATCGAAAGGAAGCTGTTCTGCCAGCTGGCGTAGCATGGCGTTGTTGCGAATAATCAATTGCTTGCCCCCAATGCGCAGCGGCTTCAAGGCACCCTTTTTAACTGATTTGCTCGGATCGGGTACAATAAGCTCTTCCAGGAATCGCCGCGTCTTCCCCAAACCTCCGCACTCAGGACAGGACCCTTCCGCCGTATTGAAGGAAAAATGACGAGGAGAGATGGGCTCATACACTTCGCCGCATTTCGAACAGGCGAAATTCCGGCTCAGGCTGAGTTCTTCCCATTCAGCGTCTTTTGACTTCTGGTAAAGGACCATCGCACGGTCCTTCCCTTCGCTAAAAGCCAGCTCGAGCGAGTCCGCGATCCGACTCCGCTGCGGCTCCTCGATCACGATCCGGTCGACCACGAGTTCGACAGTCGCATTACTTCGACCTTTGATCTCGATATCCGAATCATCGATACTCCTAACCTCGCCATTGATGCGGATGCGCTGAAATCCCTTTTGCCGCAACCGGGGCAGCTCTTCCAGAATCTCCGCGGCTTTAGCGCTCATGTAAGGCACCAGAATCATGGCCCGTGAACCTTTGGGCAGCTTCAAGGTCTGGTCAACCGAGCTGTCGAGCGTTTGCCGGGAAATGATACCTCCGTCCTTAGGGCAATGCTGGTCCCCTCGCAACGTCCAGAGAAGACGGGCATAGTCAGCGATTTCCGTAACGGTGGCGATCGTACTTCGCGGGGAGGAACCCGCCGCTCGCTGCTCGATCGCCAAAACCGGCGAAAGCCCATGGATAAAATCCACGTCGGGACGCTTGAACTGCTCCATCGCCTGGCGAGCCTGAGTAGAAAGGCTCTCCATATATTTCCGGTAGCCCTCGGCGTAAAGCGTGTCGAACGCCAGCGACGATTTTCCGGAACCCGATACGCCTGTGATGACGACCAGCTTCTCGCGAGGGATCTTGACCTCGATATCCCGCAAATTGTGCTCGCGAGCTCCTTTAATATGTATGTGCCGAGTATGCCTCAATGGAATCCAAAAGGTTTAATCCCGCACGATCTTAGGTTCCCTCCAAAGGTCAACCTTTCGAGCAAAGGAAAAGGTAGGTCCCTTTAAAGTAGCACAGGTATCCTGCCTGTTTATGATTTTATTGTGAGCGCTCGGAGATCGCCCGCTACCTGATTCAATAAGCCAATCAAACGCGGCGTGCCGGGACGTCACTGCCCTACCTTTAAAAAAACCAACTTATTTCTAAGAAACCACTTCCTCATGAGTCTTAGTGACGTGCCAAACTCTGTATTGTGCCGTCATCCAAATTCAATTGCCTTCTGGGATCCATCCTTGAAGAATTCTGTCGATCTTCCAATCGCCTTGTTAGCCATATGAAATACCGTTGCTTTCTGATACCCGCGCTCTGCGTAATCCAAACTCTTGTCTCCTCCGCAGACGAACAGCCAGTCGATACCTCGATTGTAGAAGTCTCCCTTTTCCGTGACGGCGCCCTCGTCACCCGCGAAGGGACCTTGAATGCCCCCGCTGGCAAATCGACCTTGGTGTTCAAAAACCTGCCAAGCCAGGTGGATCCTACGGCGCTTCAGGCGAACTTCGCTAACTCGCCGAATGGGCTCATTCGGAACGCCAAAATTTTCCAGCCGCAGAACCGGGACGAGAATCCCATCATCGAGGAAATCCAAACAAGACTGGACGCAGCCAAGAAAGATAAGGAACAAAAGCAACGGACGCTCTCGAACGCTAAGGCGGATGTCGTTTTCGCATCGAATATGCGTAACTCGTTCGCCCAGGAATTCGGCAAGATCAATGAGGGACAAACGCTCTCGCTCGCTCAAGCAAAGGAGCTCGCCGAGTTCGTCGGTCAAACCCAAAAGAACGCCAACGAGCAGATCGATAAGGTGGAGATCGAGATAAAAGCCGTTGATAAGACGATCGCGGATATCGAAAAGGAACTCCGGGAAGCGACTCAAACCGCATTGCTTCTCTCCTCAATCGCCGAAGTGGAGATCGAAATGGACGAAGCGAGTGAAGTCGAAATATCACTCAGCTACATGGTGAACTCCGCTCGCTGGGAGCCTCAATACGAATTGCGCGCCTTTCCTGACCAAGGAAAACTGGATTTTGGATACTTCGCCTCCGTTTGGCAATTCACCGGAGAAGACTGGTCCAGCATCACCCTTTCGCTTCATACGAATCAGGCCAATCGCCAAGGCAACGTACCTGAACTGCATCCGCTTCATGTCGGGAAACAGGAGGATTACTACCGCAAGGGAAGTCTTTCTTCGGTAGCGGAAAGAGCCGCTCCTCCCCCACCGCAAGCAGACGTCTTTATGGCTGAAGACGCGGTCGGTTCTCGACTCAGCGCTCAAAAGGTCGCCATCACGGCATCGACCGTATCTTTCCAAGCCACTATCCCGGGAAAAATCACCGTTCCCAGCTCTCGCGAGAGCAGCTCATACAAGGTCCTCGAAGACGGCCTAGAAGCCGAGTTCTGGTCGGAAACCGTGCCACGGGTGCAACTGGACGCCTATCTTCGTGCCAAGATTCGCAATACGCTGGAACTTCCGATCTTGCCTGGTCAAGCCCTGGCGTTCGTGGACGGAAAACTCTCCTCGAAAGTCGCACTGGATAAGATCCTTCCCGAAGAAGAAACCGAACTCTCGCTCGGAGCCGATGGAAACATCGTCGTGAAACGAACGGAGGGCGCTCAAAAGGACAGCAATTCAGGATTCATCGACAAAACCACTACACTCAACCGCGAGTACAAGAACGAGGTGACCAATCTACACACCGTTCCCCACAAAGTGATCGTCGTCGACCAATTCCCCATTGCCCAGAATTCGAAGATCGAGATCCGCCGAAAAGCGCCGCCTGCTGGGGACGTGGAAATCGAAGACGAGAACAGTGGCGTATTCAAGTGGGAGGCCACGCTTGCCCCCAAGGAAGAAAAAGTATTTAGAACAGCCTACGAAGTCATCTATCCCCGCGACTGGAATCTCTTTCCCCCTCTGTAATTATTACTTGCCCGTTCATTCATAACGTCACCCAGTTCCAGCGCCTCTCCGTAGGGCTGGCGCTCGCGCCATGCCGCATTAGAGGATCAATCCTACGCGGTCGCCGCAAGCGACGCCCCTACAAAGTTGCGGCACTTCGCGAGCGAAGGCGCTTCGAGTCCTCGAATAGCTATCAAAACAACCTTCAAATCCATCGATTTGTTTACCTGATATGGAAGCACTGGTAATCATAGCAGTTGTTCTAATATTCCTGCCGCTCCCGCTCTGCATATACTTGATCGTTCAACGATCCAAGGATTTGAAGCGTATCCAGAAACTGGAAGAAAGCCTCATTCAAGTTCAAAGACCCGGTGGGCAAACGTCTGCTGCTCCCCAAGCAACGACACCTGCTCCCCTGCCATCAACCCAACAGGCTGCTTCTCCAAACCATTCCACGCCCGACGCGGCCGTCAAGACCGCGGCATCCAAGAAAGCCGCTCCAGCCAAGCCCAAGATCGTATTCTATAACGAAGAAGATGGGGTACGTCCTCCCACCGCACAAAAAAAGTCTGCTTCTCCGCCACTACCTTCCGGTCACTCTTCCTTCGTCACTCTCTTGCGGTCTATTGGGATATGGCCCCCAGAGGAATCCTCCTCGGCGGAAGCAGGTCTCATGCAATGGTGGCTCCCACGCATCGGAGGGCTCCTAGCAACCTTGTCCGTGATTTCATTTGCTGTCTATATATCCCAAGGAACCCCTCCTTGGGTACGGTTTGTGGAGCTGCTTGTCGCGGACGCCCTCGCCCTCGCCGCAGGTTTCTATTTTCTCAAAAAGCGCCCCAAGTTCGGATCTACGCTGATTTCTACGGCTCTCAGCATGGTCTACCTGACCAGCATTGCCGCCTATGCCGCGCCGCAAGTCCGTGTCATAGAAAACCCGTTCGTGGGAATCGTCATTCAATTCGCGGTCGTCGCGGTCATTTTCTTTGCCAGTATTCGTCTCGAGAATCGCAATATCGCGATCATGGCCTTGGTCTATGGATTCGTCTCGTCGTTGTTTTCCTCCTACGTTGGACTTCTCGAATCCTCGCTAATCTCCGCCCTCGCCTTGTACGTGATTGGCATCGCGTTCAGCCGGAAGTTTGACTGGTTCCCGATTCTTTCCCTATCCACCGTCGGCGCTTACCTTCCGGTCTTCAGTTTTTGCGTCCTTCAGGCAATCGGATCTTCTACCATCACTTTACCCTCACTTTGGAGCGTGATCTGCTACTTGCTGATTATTGTTTCCCTGCTTCCGTTTTGCGACTTTCGCTGGAATTTGACCAAAGCCTTTCCTCGATTGTCTGTGCTCCATGCCGTGAATACCACCGCTTGCTTGGCGATTGGCTATCTCTACATACGCTTTTTCCACAACGAGCTGGTGCTGTTTTACGGGAGCGCCACAATCGTATTCGCCGGATGGGCGATTCTCTTTGGGCTCAGGAACCTCAATAGCTACCTCTTCCAGCTCTTCTTTCTCAAAGCGGGCGCCTTAGCGGCCCTATGGCTGGTCAATCGATACGAAGGGGACATACGATGGTTCGCCCTCATTATCGAAGCCGTACTGATTTGCTGGGTCGCCGCTCGCTCCAAGTCTCGCCTGCAAGAGATCGCCTGTATCCTTCTTTGGCTCGTGTCGCTGGGGTATGCCGCTGAGTCCATTGGAATCGACAAGCTGGCGATAGGAGACTTTTCGTGGTATCTCTATCTGGTCCATCCAATCATCACCGCCGGCATCCTCGCCTACCTCCATCAATCCCGAGTATCCGATGGTCGCCGAAACTCTTATTACCTGTTCGCCGCGGTCGTCAATGGAATTGCCGGCATTTTTTTCGTCACTCTAACTGACGTAACCAGAGATACACTACCTTTGGTAACGGTCTTGTACGGCCTGGTCCTTTGCGCGATCGGACTCATTCCGAAACTTTCCAGATCGGTCCCCGCAGTTTCAGGAGCTCTGATCGTCCTCGCAGCCAACATACAATTCTGGGACCAGCCCGACAACGAATGGAGTTTCTTCTTCGTGGCCGCCATATCGCTAGGGCTCTCCTATGCCGTGGCCAAAGCAAACACAGCGTCACGCCGGAAGCGAATCCTGGCGACCGAACTCGTTTTCCACTTTGCCTGGATCACCACCCTCTTCGCCTACACGGCCAACGCATTCCAGTCCCATAGCTACTTTCCGTTTTTCGCGGCGGTCTTCACACTATTTCTGATCTCTATTCCAACCGGCGTTTTCCGAGCGCTCCGCGACGCGGCTTTCATCCCGCTCTTTCTATTCTTTCTATTCTTGCTGGACGATTTTCCCAACAATCTGAGCTCCCTAGGTCACGTCGCCGCTATCATCGCTTACCTTTCCGTCCTATTTTTGCCAAACCTTAGGCCCCAGCTTATTTCTGCGTTCCACTTATTCAGACGCTGGCGGCTATGGCGGACACTCCATCACTGTCTGGTCGCAATCATCGCAGCGCGATTCGTCTTCGAAATCGATTCCTGGATCATACGCGTATTGGCAATGTTGTTACTGAGCGGAGCTTTCCATTTCTTGTGGAGAATCCACAAACGCTACGTGGCTCTCCTGTTCAGCCTGTTGTTTATCGGACTTAGCCTCGGATCGATCGTCAGCATCTGGGACTCCTCCATGGAGAGCGTATTGCAAACCCTCCCTTGGGCTAAGGAACTCCTGATGGGTGGACTGGCAACCGTCCTTCTCGGACTGGCACTGGGGATCGACCACGCAAAAGGAGGCCATCGCAAGCTCTCAAGCGGCGCCACCCAGGCCCTCGTTTATCTCGCCGCCATTTTCAGCTATACCGTTTACGCAACCACTTTGTCGGCTGACCCCCTTTGGGTAAAATCCTCCTACACTCCCCTAATGGCCCTCTTCTGCCTGATCCTCGTTGGGATCGGGATCGGAGCAAAGATCAAGCCCTACCGGATGATCGCCATTGTCGGTTTTACGATCCCGCTCTTCCGGCTCTTCGTCTACGACATTCGGGACACCCTGATTCGAATCATCGCATTCGCGGTCCTGGCAGTCCTTTTTACGTTTGTGGGCTACCTCTACCACCGTTTTCAATCGCGAATCGAATAGCGACGCCGCACATTCGAACTTCTCGAAGGGAAAACGGGGGGTTGTGAGGACCGGCGAAAAGACATGACGCACTATATTCTATTGACGCTGATCTTGAGTCGGTTACCGAAGAACTTCGCTCTATTTTAGCCGAGTATATCATGACTAGCACCCATTCGAAAATCATCTACACGAAAACGGACGAGGCTCCCGCTCTCGCTACTTATTCCCTCCTTCCCATTGTCGAGGCGTTTACCCATGCCGCCGGTGTAGAAGTCGAGACCCGCGACATTTCCCTCGCCGGTCGAATCATCGCCAACTTTCCCGAGCGTTTAACCGAGGAACAACGCCAGTCGGATGCTCTATCGGAACTGGGCGAGCTTGCCAAGACCCCGGAAGCGAATATTATCAAGCTCCCGAACATCAGCGCGTCGATCCCTCAATTGACCGCCGCCATCAAAGAACTCCAGGCAAAAGGCTACGATCTTCCCGACTATCCCGAAGAACCGCAGAACGATGCGGAAAAGGAGATCAAGATACGCTATGCGAAAGTCCTCGGAAGCGCCGTAAATCCGGTATTGCGCGAAGGCAATTCGGACCGGCGGGCCCCTAGCGCCGTCAAACAATTCGCCCGGACTAACCCTCACTCGATGGGCGCGTGGAGTCCGAATTCGAAATCCCACGTGGCCAGCATGTCTAAGGGTGACTTTTACGGCAGCGAAAAGTCGGTCACAATCGGTGAGGCAACAGATGCCCGCATCGAGTTCGCTGGAGCGGACGGTACCGTAGCTGTCCTCAAAGAATCTATTCCTCTCCAGGCCGGAGAAATCATCGACGCTTCTGCGATGAGCAAGAGCGCGCTGCGCGACTTTCTAGCTTCCCAAGTGGAGGATGCCAAAGATCAGGACGTGCTATTTTCGCTGCATCTGAAAGCGACGATGATGAAGGTTTCAGACCCGATCATCTTTGGCCATGCGGTGTCAGTGTTCTATAAAAGCGTTTTTGAGAAGCACGCGGCTATTTTTGAATCGCTCGGTGTCGACTTGAATAACGGCTTGGGCGATGTCTACGCGAAGATCTCGACGCTTCCGGATTCTCAAAGGGCTGAAATCGAAGCAGACATTCAGGCCGTCTACCAGAACGGTCCTGACCTCGCCATGGTAAACTCCGACAAAGGGATCACCAATCTTCACGTGCCGAGCGACATCATTGTCGACGCGTCGATGCCTGCAGCGATTCGAGCGTCCGGTCAAATGTGGGGGCCGGATGGCAATCAGAAGGATACCAAGTTCATTATACCGGACCGTTGCTACGCCGGGGTCTACCAAGCGACAATCGACTTTTGCAAGGAGCACGGCGCTTTCGATCCCACCACCATGGGAAGCGTTCCCAATGTCGGCCTCATGGCGCAGAAAGCCGAAGAGTATGGTTCGCATGACAAGACTTTTCAGTCTCCCGAAAAGGGCAGTATCCGTGTAGTCGATACAAATGGTGCAACACTTATTGAACAAACCGTAGAAGCGGGCGACATCTTCCGCATGTGTCAGGTAAAAGACGCACCGATTCAAGACTGGGTGAAACTCGCTGTAAATCGGGCGCGGGCGACGGGGTCCCCGGCAGTATTTTGGCTAGACGAAAACCGGGCCCACGACTCGCAGCTCATCAAAAAGGTCAATGCGTATCTACCAAACCACGACACAGAGGGACTCGACATTCGCATTCTTTCGCCCGTTGAGGCCACTCGCTTTTCGCTCGAACGCATCAAGGCCGGCCAAGACACGATCTCAGTTACCGGCAACGTCCTTCGCGATTACCTGACCGACCTTTTCCCCATTCTCGAACTGGGCACCAGCGCCAAAATGCTCTCGATCGTACCCTTGATGAATGGGGGCGGACTCTTCGAAACCGGAGCAGGTGGATCTGCGCCTAAGCATGTACAGCAGTTCGAATCGGAAGGCCATTTGCGTTGGGACTCTCTCGGCGAATTTCTCGCCTTGGCCGTTTCGCTCGAGCACCTCGCCAATACTTTCGGAAACGCCCAAGCCCAAATTCTCGCTGAAACTCTCGACCAAGCAACGGCCGCGTTCCTCCAAAACAACAAATCACCCTCAAGGAAGGTCAACGAACTCGACAACCGTGGCAGCCACTTCTACCTCGCTCTCTACTGGGCGCAAGCGCTCGTTGCCCAGGACAAGGACGCCGATCTCAAAGCGCGTTTTGCTCCGCTCGCCCAGCAACTTGCCGACAATGAAAAAGCGATCGTCGATGAGTTGAATGCGGCCCAAGGTGCGCCGGTGGACATCGGAGGCTACTATGCACCCGACGAAGTGAAAGCCAACGCCGCCATGCGTCCGAGCCCAACGCTAAACGCCGCCATCGCATCAGTCGGATAGTTCGAGTAGGAAAGTATCCAAAATCTAGATTTCTTTGATTGGTCGAGGCTTATTGGATACTTTCTAAGCCTGCTTGGTTATACTTCGAACTATCGCAGTTAGGTAGGGCAAAGACCTCCGGGCGTGCCGCGTCTTCATGATCACCTTGTGCGGCGGGCCCGGAGGTCCTCGCCCTACCATTTCACCATTCAGCAATTAGAGCTACGGCAGCTCGAAAATCTCGATGAGAACGATTCCGGAGTCGTAGTTGAAATCGTTTACAATGACGGTGTAGAGCCCTGGCTGGAGTTCACGAATCATCGCGGCATCTTTGCTACCCTCATCTAACTGCGACGCATTCACTTGGGTAAAGGCCTCCCGCACCTGAAAAGTGAACTCGCTCTCCCAATCATCGTTGGCCGCCACGGCTCCCGAGCTGTCGTACAAGACCATATAGGGATCCGGCATAGGATCCGCAACAGACCGTTTCGCTAATTCAGGACCCAGCGCCCGAATCAATACCCGCTTGGGGTCCTGCCCGGTGATGACGAACCCACCAATAGCGACTTCGTCACCTGCGGCGGCTCTCACACGTGTGGAAATATTGACCAAACGGGTTTCGATGCTCTCATTTGACGCGTCGAACACTTCGACCAACCCTATCCCAGTCCCTCCATCCTGTCCCGACAAATGGGCCGTATACAAGCCTGGATCAAGCGTTACCAGCATTGCCGATTCGTTCGGATCCAATAATGGAGCCGCCCCAACCGTAGGGCTGACCTGTTCGATCTCTTCCCAGTTCGCCTCTTCCTTCCAATTGTCAACGCGAGCTACTTCCTGCCCCTCAATATTGAAAATCACCAGACGAGGATCTTCGAGAGCCCCCGTGAGTCCACTTTGCTCGAGCGATTTGCCCACTCCACGAATCAGGACCCTCCGCGGGTTTGTGCCGGAGATAATGAACCCTGCAATCATGATCTCGCCTCCTGACCCAACGTACCCACGGGTAGCGATGTTGAAAAGAGACTCGCGAATCATTCTCACTCGTACCGGTCCTGCTAATACAGATCCACTATCGTTGGAAACCAACACAGAATACTCCCCTTCGTCATCAGTATCTATCGAGGTAATTTCGACCAATGCCTCTTCGGCATCCAAAAGAATTTCACCGTCTTTAAACCATTGATACGTTACACCTGTTTGATCGGCAACATCTACATTCAAAACCAAACGAGCACCCTCGATTCCCTTTGCTTCAATTGGCAATGGCATGACGACGGGAGCACCCGACTGGGGAACAACATTCAAGATGTAGAGATAGGAACCTGTTCCTTGATCATTCGATGCCTCGATCATCACTTCGAAGCGACCCGACTGGGAAGGAACTCCGGATATAACTCCTGTATCCGGGTCAATATTCAGACCGGTCGGCAATCCACTAGCCGCAAACAAACTCGCGCCTCGGCTCGCATTAATGGGGAAACTGACAAACTCTCCGGCAGTAACCCCTGAATTTTCGGGAGTCGCGATAACCGGAGTCACCCAGCTCGGATCTTCTTCAACCAGAATATTCAAGCGAGCGAGACCATAGCTGCGGTCTCTCCTGAAATCATTACCATCGATCGCCACCCAATAGGTGCCTCCCGCCACGACATCCAAAGCCAAACGACTCGACAAGGTGCCTCCACTGTCGTCATTCGCCCCAAGCTCGACAGAATTCGCCATCGTTTCTCCTTCGTAAACCGCGAGAATCGTGTCGAAATCGCTACCAAAGGTCGTGAGTTCCGCTTGCCCCGATCGCGTTGAAGTCCACTTCCACCAAAGCGATTGCCCGACCGCATCACCACCGTGCTGCGGCTCACCGATTTCCTTCGTAGCCTGATTCGTAAACGACACATTGTCCAATGCATCCGAGTAAATGGCACGCGCATCTTCTCGGTCATCATGTTCCGCCATGGCCACCGTCAACGCGATCTGACCAAAACCTCCATTCCAGCCGTCGACCGCAATTTTGTACTCTGATCCTTCCTGTGCGTAAAAGGTCAATACACTTGTCCATACACCTGTTCGATCATCGTCATCATTGGAGCTTACCAACTGCAAGTCCTCCAACGTATCTCCCGTGTAGACTGCTAGAATGGTATCGAAACTATTACTGGCCGAAGTAGATACAGTAACGTTTCCATTCAGAGGAGCCGTCCAGCTCCACCAGACCGACTTTGAGCCAAAGGCGTTTTTAATATGTTCGGGTTCTCCGTTTTCCCGCGAAGCGGCGATATTTTCGCTGGTCGTTCTGAAATTTATGCCATCGATTTCCAGGGCACTGCTGAAATCGTCGTTAACTACCGACTGACCCAAACTCAAACTCACGTTGCCGCTCTCTCCCTGAAGGCCGTCAATCGCGATTCGATAGGAAACTCCCGCGACGGCTTCAAAGCCCACTTCGGCCCCATTGTTGTCCGGGGACGTGTCACGATTTTTGGCTACAAGCTGAAGCGACTCCAGAGCATCACCTTGGTACACGACGATAACGGTATTGAAATCGCTCCCTTCTGTGGAGATCTCGGTGAAGCCGCCTTCTGTCGCGGTCCAGTTCCACCAGATCGATTTGCCAGTCGCTTCGACGTCATGCGAGGGTTCATTGGTCTCAGACGAACCATTTAGATTCGATCCGGATAGGACAAAATAGGAACTGGATACGGAAGCGGCATTTTCAAAATCGTCATTGAGCGGCGCGGGTGTTTCAGCCTGGAGCGCTCGAGCCAAGTTGAGGCGTCCCCCGACGCGACATCGGCGGGCTAGGCTGTCGAGTGTATCCGTAGAGGAATAAAGTCGATTCAAGATCGAAGCCATCGGTTCTTCCGGAAACTGGGTAATGAGTAGAGCGATGGCCCCACTTACAAAAGGAGTGGCCATCGAAGTCCCGCTCAAGGCACGATAACTCGTATCAGAGCTAAAATAGGTAGACTGGATCCCGACTCCCGGCGCCGCAAGTTCCACTTCGGTTTCACCATAGTTCGCAAAGGTCGCAAATCCATCCCGCTTGTCAGTTGCCGTCACACTCACCACGTTCGGATAAGCATACGAGGAAGGGTAGTTCGGCTGGTCATCGTTGTTGCTGCTTTCGTTACCGGCCGCAGCAACGAAAAAGATTCCCGCTTCGTTCGCTTCTTCGATGGCATCCCCGAGCAGCGGATTAAAATCCAGCCCACCCCAGCTACTATTGATAATGTGGGCTCCCTGCTCGCGAGCATAGTTGATGCACTCGATGGCGTCGGCGTCGGATCCTTCGCCTTGCGAATCCAGAAACTTGAGCCCCATTAATTTCACCTTCCAAGCAACTCCCGTAATCCCGACCCCGTTGTTGCCGACCGCGCCAACGATCCCTGCAACGTGAGTTCCATGGCCCAGATCATCCATCGGATCGCCTTCCGTTTCCGGGCTTCTCTCACCGTTTATGCCGACGGTGTTGATCCCGTGTACGTCATCGATGTACCCGTTGTTGTCGTCATCCAGACCGTTTCCCGCGATTTCGCCCGGATTCACCCACATATTGGCGGCCAAGTCTTCGTGCGTATACCGAATCCCCGAATCGAGAACCGCAACGATGACTCCAGACGCATCGTTAGCGATGTCCCATGCCTCATCCGCGCTCACATCCGACCCTTCAATACCGCCCAGTTGACCAGCGTTTTCGATACCCCATTGATTGCCGTCCTGTAGCAGCGCATCATTGGGAAGGACCGAAGCGGTACGAATATAGTTGTAGGAAACCCGCTCAACCAAGCCCGACTTCTTGTAGGCGGCAATGGCAGACTCCATGGAACCTTCGCCATCCAAGGCCACTAGCGCAAGTTTGGGAAAGGTCGAATAAGCCCGTTTTAGCTTGGTTCCGGCGACCTTGTGGGTGCCACTCAGAACCGAGATATTTCCACTGCCAGAATGAGGCAAAATGAGGTCGTCCCGCATTTTCACCAGCAATTCGCCCGCAACAATCCTCCTACCATAGGGATCCAGCCCATCCTTCTCGCCAGCCCACAACAAATGCGGCACCAGCAAAGCGAGGCAAAGGACCCCAAGACCTTTGTTTCTTAAATTACTCAATTCGAACGGCTTATCTAGATTATGCCCGAGGGTGAGCTCGGTCGTAAACGGCTTTTAGGCGTCCTAGATTCACGTGTGTGTAAATCTGGGTCGTCGAAAGCTTGGAATGTCCAAGAAGCTCCTGAACGAGTCTTAAATCGGCGCCGTTATCTAAAAGATGAGTTGCGTAGGAATGCCGAATTTTATGAGGCGTGATGTCCATCGGCAACTCCGCTAGACTCAGGTACTTTTTGAGCAACAGCTGAATCTGCCGGGAAGACCAGGGACGGCCCTGATTGCTCACCACTACCACGTCCGAGTAGCCAGTCGTTGGAGCATACTCAGACTTCCATGTCTGCAAGGCGGTCATCGCCACTTTTCCGAGAGGGCAGATTCGTGACTTGCCCCCTTTTCCAACGATGCGAGCGACTCCTTCCTCAAAGCTGATATCGCCATATTTTAGATTTACCAACTCAGACACTCGAAATCCTGCCCCGTAGAGCAGCTCGAGGACGAGCCGGTCTCTCCAAGCAACGAACGGTTCGATCACCTCCTGCTCGAGCAATCGCGTCGGTCCCCTCAAAAGCCGCAGCACTTGCTGCTCCGTCATAAATATGGGGAGTTTCTTGGCCGGTTTCGGGATCGTTAGTCCATCGAGCGGACTGCGGTCGATTTTACCTTGGCGAATCCAGAACTTGAAAAAGGTTTTCAGGCCAGAGACATAATTCCGCAAAGTCACGCGACTGACTCTCCTTTGCTCCTCAATCACGAAGTCGCGGGCGTCTCTGAGAGTGATTCCACCAAGCTTGCCATCCCATGATCCCGAAGATTGCAAATGATCGAAAAAACGTCCAATTGCCGTCGAGTAGTTTCGAGCCGTATAGTCCGACAAGCGGCGCTCCTTGCTCAGGTGGTCTAAGAATGGCGGGAGCCACTCGCTGCGCCAGCGTTCAGGCGTTGCGTCGACAATCGAATCCGTCGCTTTACTACGAGGCATCACGTTCGAGCGAGCGTTTCAGCTCGTCGCTTGTGTGGCAAGCGCTTCCGACTCGTACTGCACCGCCCGCGCGTATCGTCTCACAGCCGATTCAGGATCGATCCCCTTCGAACGGCAGGCCGCTGCGATTTCGAAAAGCAAGGCCCCTGCAGTCTCCTCGTCAATGGAATCCGCCATCGTCTCGATCGATTCCCGATCGACCAATGGGCCCGTAGGCAGCGCTTTCTTCTCGATCTGCTTAAAGATATCGACCGCGAACATCAATGCCGGCAGCGACGGAGGGAGATCCTTGAAGACGGATTCCGTTTCTGGATTGTTCTTCTTTTCCAGTGCTTTGATCGCGTCCCATTGATGGAGCACTTGATCGGATGTATCGAGTGTCCCTTCCCCAAACACGTGCGGATGGCGGCGGATCAGCTTGTCGTTGATCTCCCGAGCCACGGACTCGAAATCGAAATGCTCCGATTCTTTGGCCAATTGCGAATGGAACACCACCTGCAGGAGCACGTCACCGAGCTCTTCCCTCATGTGATCCATATCCAGCTTGTCAATCGTCTCCAATAGCTCGCTACACTCGTCCACGAGACATTCAGCGATCGACTGGTGATCTTGCTCGCGATCCCACGGGCATCCATCTGGGGCTCGAAGTCGAGCCATCGTTTCTAAAAGTTCGTCTATAGCACTCACAGCCGTACATGTATCTACGCTCCTAAAAACAGAGCAAATACAATCCTCGACAGCAATGGGCCGAACTTTCAATCTCACTCCCTTAATTCGACCTAGATGGACAAACTGACGGAAATAATGGCATGGAAACGGCGAGAGATCGCCGCAAACATTCGCGACGTTTCCGCATCTGAGCTTGAATTGAGCCGAGGCGACTCAAAGTCAGGCCGATTTCTGGATGCCCTAAAGGCACCCAAAGGCCTTGCGGTCATTTCGGAGATAAAGCGCCGCTCTCCATCGGCAGGCGAGATCAAGGAACTAGGAGCGGCCACTGAGCAGGCCGCCAAGTATGTCGATGCCGGAGCGGATTGCCTGTCAATTTTGACCGACCAAGCGTTTTTCGGAGGGTCGATGGCCGACCTGGAATCGGTCACCAAACAATTCAAACGCCAAAATCGAGGGGTTCCGTGTCTCCGAAAGGATTTCATGATTCACCCCATTCAGGTTTTGGAAGCCTCCCAAGCCGGCGCTTCTGCAATCTTGATCATTGTTCGAGCCCTGGTTGATGATGAGATGAAAGCGCTTCGCGAAGCAGCGGATCTGGCCGGGCTGGATTCACTCTACGAGATTCACAGTGAACCAGAACTCGAACGAGCCGTCGCACACGATGCTCGAATCATCGGTGTCAACAATCGTAACCTCGCTGTATTCAAAACCGACCTAGCGTTTTCCGAAAGACTCATTCCCCAATTTCCCTCGGATGTCGTCGCAATTTCAGAAAGCGGAATTTGGAACCAAGACGATGCTCGAAGAGCGAGGGCTGCCGGAGCAAAAGCCATTTTGGTCGGCGAGGCGCTTATGAAGGCCGAATCCACCCGCGAGTTGATGCAGGCTTTTCATTCGGCATAGCCCTCCCATGTCGTCGCCGCTATCACCCACGGAAACTCGGGCTCTGCTGGAAACGCTGAGCCATCGCCCTGTCAAGAGTTTGGGGCAGAATTTTCTCATCGATGGAAACATCGTCCGTAAGTCCTTAGAACTCGCTCAGATAGAGGCGGGCGACACCGTAGTCGAAATCGGACCCGGTCTCGGCACTCTCACCCAAGCGCTACTCGACGCCGGGGCAATCGTGTATTCAATTGAAATGGACAAAAGGCTTGCCGCCCATATCCGAAAAATGGAATCGAATTCCAATGGAAGGCTTCACCTCCTCGAAGGAGACGCGATGGAATTCCCCTTGGCCGGACTTCCCTCCGAAATCTCCCGCTTTAAGATTGTCGCCAACCTTCCCTACGCTATTTCGACGCCATGGATGGAATCCGTGATAGTCGGACCCGCTCCCCAGAGCATGACACTTATGCTGCAAAAGGAAGCCGCCCAGAGATTTATTGCTCCTGCAGGAACGAAACAATTCGGGAGCATTAGCATCTTCCTCCAAGCCGCTTTCGAAACCTCTCAGTCGCACAATGTAGCAGGAAGTTGCTTTTACCCAAAGCCCGACGTTGGTTCCTGCCTGCTCCACCTAAAGTCAAAACAACACCCCTACCATTTCCCAAAGCCCGATCGGCAACTGATCCGAGACCTCTTCAAGCAGCGCCGGAAACAAATCGGTTCCCTCCTCCGAAAGTCATCGCACTCGCAGGCCGCCATCTGGCTCACCATCCTTGATCAACTCGGCATAGATCTACAATCCCGATCCGAGCAACTAGGGATTGACACTTGGATACAACTCAGCCGGGCCGAGATCGGCTAGCCCTTCCCGCTCGTCCCACTATCGGCTCCAATTGCCACGTCCTAAAGAATCTGATTTGCCATCCAATTCTAGGCCGCGGAGCAGTCCGCCATTTGCCAATAACATCCATCTCTGACGGCGACACCGATCCTGATCCGAAATCTCCAGTAAGCGTCGGGCCATATTCTCGCTGCGGCTGTCTCTAACAATTATGTCTTTAAATCGCTTGTCCATACCTTCACCTTTTTAAATCGTACTTATTTTCCAGATACGTTATCCAAATTCCCAATTCAGAAATATCACGCTCCCAATCACCCTCGTCTTCAACATCGGGCAAATTAAGCCTTTCTCTGAGACCGTAAGCCCCTGCCGATTCAGCGAGCCTTGAATGTGCCTGCTGACTCAATACCTGCGCCCAAGCCTGGCAACTGGCCTGACGGCCATCAGTGGCGTCCATCGAGTCAACGACGGAACGCAACCGATAGCCCCCGGCTTTCCCTCCATTGGCAGCCAGTGAAATCTCGCCGACTCCAATCATTGGAACACCTTTCGGGTTAACGCCACTACGACGCCTTGCACAATGAGCTCCACTGCCGGAATCAAATCCGGGTAAGCCGGATTCTCCGCCTTCAAGTAAGGTCGCCCCTTGTTCACTACAAAACGTTTCAGTGTGGTTTCCCCATCGATCAGAGCCGCAACCACATCCCCATCACGCGGCTCCCTGTATTCCAACACAACCACATCTCCCTCTTGTATGTGGGCGCCAATCATAGAATCCCCTCGAACGGTTAGAGCAAACGTGCGCGCCCCTTCCGACACCCCGATCGAAGAAAGATCGACTGCCACACCTCCCTCAGAACTCTCCTCCTCAAAGGTCGGCAAACCCGCTGGAATGCTGCCAAGAAGCGGTACCTGACTAAAGCGACTTGTGTTCACCGGAAGCAAGTCTCCCGGCAATCGACGCAAACACCCTTTTCGCTCCAGGGCCTTCAAATGATTGACAGCTGCGGTTTGACTCGCGAATCCAAAGTGCCGCTGGATTTCCCTAGTTGAGGGCATTTTCCCCGTTCGGGAACGCTGTTTCCTAACGAAATCGAGGATCTCCTGCTGCCTTCGAGTAAGCGAATCCCTTTTAGTGTTCATGAACACTATTTAGATCACGACCTTCCAACCTTGTCAAAGATCAAAATATAAAAACTTTAAAGCCGATGATTTTACTCTTTAACGACCCCTTTCAGCCTATCCCACTTTCATTTAGGGCGACCAATCAAAGCTTATTCCAGAATATGGATACGTATATGCGCTTAGAACTACTCTCAGACGTATGCAATCCCCTAAATCACATAGGAACTATCCCTAATTTGCCTCATACTAATTTCTGATTACAACACAAAGTGCGCATTCCTGCAATAAGTCTGCAAGGAAGTGCTTGAAATCAAAATGAAAGCTACGTAAGTCTATTACCACACAACAATTTCCCTCCCAACACACCCACACCTGCCAGGCCGCTATTCATAGCGGTCTGGCCTTTTCTTTGGAACGTGCCCCACCGTTTGTGGGCCGTTTAAAAATACGATTGAGCGTTTTCCTCGATTGCGGTTGAGACCATACACGACGGCTCGACCCCGCAGCAGGTTAAGCTGGCAAAGGGATTGGGACCTTTATTCAAAAAGCGCCCGGAAGGTCGTATGCGCCTTACGATTACTCTACTGCTCCGATGACAAGCTCGACACGGTCTTTTTCGCACAAGTACTTCTCAGCAAAATCGGCGAGGCTTTGGGCAGTGACGGAATCAATTCTCTGATCATACGCCTTCCAGTCGTTCGCAGGCAATCCGTAGGCTACATTCATGGCAGCCTGGCTCGCGCAAGACGCGTTAGTTTGCATGCTCATGCGCCTAGATGCCTTCAAGCGCGTCTTACAGCGATCAAGCTCCTTCGCTGTGACCTTTCTTTCACGAACGCGATCCACTTCCTTTACGAGTTCCTCAATCACCCTGGGGTAACCATCAGCCGAGGTGCCCACGTAAAAATAGAACATAGCGGTGTTCAAACCGACAATAC
>JAUHWE010000535.1 GCA_030424825.1 Verrucomicrobiia bacterium | reverse complement strand
CCCGGAGCCTTATTCCCCCCCGTGGGAAAATGCGGAGCATTGAAAGGCAGATAGCAGAACCACGGTTGTCCGTGGTCGGACTTTTCCTTAATGAAATCAATAGCCGCATCTGCATAAATGTCAGTCGTGTATTCACCCTTGCGATGCAGCTGGACGATTCCTTCGTAAAGGTCATGCTTTTCTCGGTAGTTGTGATTGTAGTAGTCGCAATTCCCTGACGCGTTTCCGATAAATGCGTCAAACCCTCTCTCAGTGGGACGCGAGCCCGGAGCAAATCCGATATTCCATTTTCCGAAACAACCGGTCGCATAAGGAATGGGCGCCTTTTTCAAAACGTTCGAAACAAGAATCTCGTCTTGATTGAGACCCACGCCGTAGTTCCCCTCTACTCCGGGTAACTGATAGTCCAATCCGTGTCTTTGCGGAATGCGTCCCGTCAACAGGCAAGCCCTCGATACGGTGCAAGTTGGGGATGCGGTGTAAAAGTCAGTTAGCAGAGCAGATTCAAGAGCAAGCTTATCTAGAGCGGGAGTAACTATTCTGGAGTCTGGATTGTAGCATCGCAGATCGCCATACCCCAAGTTGTCCGCCGTTATGATCAATATATTTGGCTGAGCAGCGCTTTTTAAAAACGCACAGAGACCGAAGACGATCAGAAATAGTTTAGAGAGTGTCCCATAAATTGAATTATATGGATTCCTTTTGTAGAGGCGTCGCTTAGTGAATAATGACGAGGGCATCTCAACCGATTATGCATCTAAGGTTACATCAACATCAATGAAAATATTCCCCATGCGAATACGTACGGTGGTGTCGTTTGGGGCGATCGGGTACAAAAAACGGGCGGCCCGCCTTCTAAAATCGACTGCGGAGCGCTTTTTCGGGGCCCGTTCAGTGCTCTACGGGGGCAATGGAAAATTCCTTCGCCTCGTCGTCTTTCGACTCGGCGATCCACTCCAGCAAATAAGAACGATGCCGGTTTAGGATATCTTTGTATTCAGGAATTCCCGCCAAATTTTTCATTTCACCTGGATCCTTTTGCAGATCGACTAGAGACTCCCGGTCTTCTCCTGAATGATACACGCAATACTTGAATCGACTCGAGCGGAGCATTCGACCGGTATTGTTTTCCGCGACCACATAAGGCCTTCGGGCATTGTCACCCACTCCTTCCGCGAGCGGCCGAAGACTCCTCCCTAGCAAGTATTCGGGAACCGGAATCCCTGCGAAATCGCAAATAGTGGGGAGCACATCAAGACCGTTAGTCACAAGACTGGTTTCATCCACGATACCACGAGGAATGACTCCTTTGTATTGCATAAGAAAGGGCACCCCTACCGATTCTTGATAAAACACGTTTTTCGAAGCGAGACGATGGCTTCCATCCATATCTCCATGATCCGCGGTAAAAATGATAAGCGTGTTTTCTTCGAGACCATTCTGACGAAGGCCCTCAAGCAGTTGACCAATCTGAGCGTCCACCCGCTCCGTCAAGCGACAATAAATCCACCGGTAATTCCTCCAGTCTCGATCACTGTAGTCCTTCCTAATCAACTTCGCAGGAGTCACGGCATCCACTTTTAAGCTCTCCTCGATCAAGTCGGGTTCGTTTGCGGGAATCCCGCTATTGTGGGGAAGCGGGGGCAATTGCGCGGCGGGCAAGGCCTGGGCTTGCTTATAAAGATCATCGACCAACGCCATCCCCTTTCTGTCTGCTTGTCTCGCGTTGTAAGCGTAGCAAATGTCGTGTGGATTAATGAATGAAGCCACCGCAAAGAACGGTTCATTGCGTTCCTTCACCATAAAATCGATACACGCTCCAGCAAGCTTATCTCGCTGGTCCGGGAAATATTCGTCATACCCTGCCTTGAGCGGATCAAGCTCCGGCGGCAAATGAGTCTTGCCTCCGTAAAAAGTCGCGTAACCTGCGCTTTTCATTAGATTGCCCAGCGAGTTAGCGCTCACGCGATTTGGGATTGTCGCTTTCTCGCCGTTATGGAATACCCCCAATCGGCCCGGCATCATACCTGTCGCCATAGAAAGGCGACTCGGCATGCAGACCGGGTTGGTTACGTACGCATTGGTAAATCGGATACCTGAATGGGCGATACTATCGAGGGCCTGTGTCTTCAAATAAGGATTTCCCGCGCTCGAAAGCATTTGGGCATGGTGCTGATCCGTGAGGATGAAGAGAATATTAGGGGATGTACTCGAAAATAACTGGCAGGACATCGCGACCGATAAAACAGAGAACAAGACGATTCTTAAAGCGTGAGTAATAATCTTCATAGATGGAAAACGATACAGCACTTAAATTGATATCGTAACATTAGTCCAGGCAAGCCTCTAGAAGACGATCTTCCATTTCGAAACGCAGGGGCTCCCCTAGCCGGCTCGGGAACCTTGAAGGACGGCGCCATGCCCGTTGGCTTTTGATCATTAAACCTCAAATCCAACGCAGCTCAAGCCCTGGCCAACGAATTACAGGACGGACCTCCTAATGCCTGTCTTTTCGATGTAATCTAATCGTGGAAGCGCCTACCTCCTCAATGCGAAGCTCGAAGACCAACTCCAGGAGATTGACGAATGCATCGGGATTGTCGGTACGAAGAGCCGCAGTTATCCTCAATTCGCCAATGGAAGGATCCGACAGCTCAATTTGAGTCGCATTGCGCTTATTGAATTCCTGAATCGCTTCCGAGAGAAGGGTATCATCGAAGTCCATCAAAGCGCTTTCCACAACCTCCTCCGTATTAGCATCTGCCATCGGGGCCTTTTCCACATTTCGAACGAGAGTCTCTTTATCAAAGACGGTCTCATGGGACGAAGTTTCCCGATTTTCCTTAACAATCAGCAATACCGCAAACCCAAGCGAGACCACGCCGATTGCGAATATCAACGCCCGCATAGCATCTTCCTTTTCACGACCACTTCAACCAATCGGAACCCCATCAATACTAAGACCGTCTAGGAAGCGCTTTTCACTAAATGAAAATTCAATATTACCCAATTAATTCCTACCGAGCTCCCTCAAGCCCTCTTTAGCAGGTCAGATTCCCCTTCATCACCTGTTCCAGTTCAGCCTCAATGGCGCAAAACCTACCAATTAGAGGTTCTCACCCTCTTGCTTGGGTAACCCATTTAATCTCAGAGAGACCCTTTCCAAAGGTTTTCACAACCCAATGGCTTCGGACAGCACCTTAGTCCCTCACTCCCCGATGTAACAGCCGATCGCTCTCGTGGTTTGAAATTCGAGCTCCGATGGGTTCCCCTTTCGAACGGAATCCAGTATATCATGCAAGTCGTGCTTCGTGGGTCGATTCCTCCACTTGCCGAAGTCGACATACTGATTATTGATGCGTCCGCGATACACCATCCTGAATTGCTTCGATTCGTCGCGGACGAAGACGACCGCCTCTGGCGTTACCGTAGCGCCACAATACTTGGCCAGCGTCCGATCAAAATCGACCAGGGCCGGCATCTTGTACGCATAGTCCGAGCGATGCTGCGCAATTTCCTCAATGGTAAACAAGTCATCCGTATAGACGGTCCACATGGCAAACGCGCTCGATTCGAACTCAGCGAAGGTTCGGTTTACAGTGGGCGCGAAACGGTTCGAAATGGGACACTCGACCGCGACGAACAACAACACCACCGTCTCTATCGATGAGTCGCCGAACAGGTCTACCTCCGACCCGTCCATTGCTGTCCCCACTGGGCGGGCATCCAAAAGCGTCGCCCCCATTGCCAGCAACCAGGATACGCTTAACAATCTCCCTAGAATCCGATTTCGATTCATAATCCGAGATCCAAACTATCTCTTTGAAATTTCAAGGCAAGCGCGGTTATTGAAATGACATCCCCCTTCTGCTAAGAGCGTGTCCAATTAGTCTTAATCTATTTCCCATATCCTTTCCCTATTTATTGTAGGTCGTCTCGTCAAAGACCCCGACAGGTCGGTGGATGCCTGCGTCCCGCCGAAGCTTTATGCGAAGGAGGAGGCGACGTTTCCCCCAATCGTCGGGTCAGCCACCGACTGGTCGGGGTCCTTGA
>JAUHWE010000534.1 GCA_030424825.1 Verrucomicrobiia bacterium | reverse complement strand
AAGCGTAGTAAGCTTGGATGATCTCTTTGCGCTGATCCAGGGTTAGATCGAGCTGGTTCCTACGGTCGGGCAACGCTGCCTTGGGAATGTCATCGCGGTCATTCGGGTGAAGCATGACCGGATCGATGGCGTCTTTTGGATACAGGTCAAAGTAGTGCTCCGGGGCGACATAGGGGGTATGCGGACGATAGAAACCCATCGCCAAGAAAAAAGGGCGACCCGTTTTGTCAGGATGGTTCTTCTCGAGCATTTCAATGGCGTAGCTCGCTCCGATACCATCGGTATGCTCCTCGTCTTTGCTAGGGACCTTCAACCAGCTTAACGTCCCACCCGGACTCGCACCGGGGACGATGATATTCAGATTCGGTTCGACGATCTTGTCGATGCCGATCGGGTTGCGAACTTCCTCCCAAGAAGGAGCATCGTCATTGCCGTTATCGCCAATGTCACCAGGCACTCCGTAATGATAGATCTTTCCAATCCGTGCCACATAGTACCCATTGTTCCGAAAGTGCTGGGCCATCGTAACGACTTCGGGAATGAATTCACGGAAATGGCCGGCGTTAGTGTTGATGTTCGTCTGTTCCGGATAGAGCCCGGTCATGAAAGAGGTCCGACTGGGATTGCAGACCGGATTCTGCGAGTAGCTATGCTCAAACCTCACACCGCGAGCCGCCAATCGGTCGATGTTGGGGGATTTGACGAGCGGATGCCCGTAGCTTCCCAAGTCGCAATTCATGTCGTCCGTCGCGATAAACAAGACATTGGGGCGATCGGCGCCAATCAGGCTCCCGAGCGACGTAAGGATCAGAATTGCAGAAAGAAATTTCAGTTTAGAGTAAGATTTAAGGAGCATATTTCAGGGAATTGATTTGGGGATTATTTGTCGCGACGCTACAATCTCAATGCTTTTGTTCAGGTAGGGCAACGGCGCGTGCCGAACGTAACCTGCAAGGCGAAGACTGGTCCCGTCGTGCAACTCAAATGGGTGAATTTCGTTTCACCCAAGGCTCTGTGGTAGAGTGGGACACGATTGACCTGCCCCTTCATCTCGAAAATCCACCGATTCCCCTCCCTAGAGGCTTTACTCCCGCCCACATTCCACATTCTTTGTCTGGGTCAATCCCCATGCCCGAATTCATCACTCATCTGAGAAAACTCTACCCGGCTGATCGACTTTACGAAGACGATGCTCGACTCACCCCCTACGTTTCCGACGGTCTCACCGTTTTCCGGCAAAAGCCAGTGGCGGTCGTCATGCCGATAAACAACGAGGAAGTCGTCGAAACCCTTAAAATTTGCCACGAGTTCGAGATCCCATTTGTCGCGCGAGGGAGTGGCACCAGTCTGTCCGGAGGTTCCATGCCCATCGAGGAGGGTATTGTCATCAGCCTCAACCGCCTCAATCAAATCCTTGAGCTGGATCCTGACAATCGGACCGCACGCGTCCAGCCGGGAGTCATCAATTCCAATATCAGTATCGCCGCCGCTCCACATGGACTTTACTTCGCTCCCGACCCGTCGAGCCAGACAGTCTGCACAATCGGCGGCAACCTCGCCTTCAATTCCGGCGGAGCCCATTGCCTGAAGTACGGAATGACCTCCAATCACATCCTCGGCATCAAAGTCGCGCTTCCCGATGGTGAAGTCGTTGAACTGGGAAATGACAGTTTAGAGAATACCGGGCCAGACTGCGTTGGACTTTTCGTGGGAAGCGAAGGGCTCTTAGGAATTGCATTGGAAATTCAAATACGACTTCTACCGATTCCCGAATCCTATCAAACCCTACTCGCAAGCTACGATAGTTTGGAAGCCGCAGGAGAAGCGGTATCAGTCGTAGTCGCTTCTGGGATACTTCCAGGGGCCATGGAAATCATGGACAAACTTGCCATCGAGGCGGCGGAAGCCGCAGTCAGCGCGGGCTACCCAAAAGATGCGGAAGCGCTCCTCATTGTGGAGCTGGACGGAGAAGCCGCCGCCGTGGAGGCGGAATTCATCGCCCTTTCTGAAGCGATCAGCAAGACGGGAGCCAAAGAGGTGCGAATCGCCCAGGACGACGCCGAACGCATGCTCATTTGGAAAGGCCGCAAAAGCGCGTTCTCTGCTGTCGGCCGACTTTCCCCCGACTACATCGTACAAGATGGCGTGGTCCCGCGGTCCCGATTGGGTGAAGCGCTCAAGGAAATCTCCCGGTTCAGTTCGGAAGCAGGTCTCCGGGTGGCCAACGTCTTCCACGCCGGGGACGGAAACCTCCACCCGCTAATACTTTTTGATGCCAAACAACCCGATGGGCTCGAAAAAGCGGAAGCGCTTGCCGGTAGAATCTTGCGCCTCTGCTTGAAACTGGGCGGATCCATCACTGGCGAACACGGTGTGGGGGTCGAGAAACTTGAATACATGCCAGACATGTTTACCGAAACCGACTTGGACGCCTTCAATCGCCTCCGTCGATCGATTGACCCCAACGAAATCTCCAATCGCGGCAAAATGCTTCCCGGCAAGGAAGCCCCTGCTCTCGCCACTCATGGTCCACACCCACTCGAAAAAGCAGGCGTCATTTCTCGCATGTAGCCCCATGGAAGACGAAACGAACAAGGTTTTCACCCCAAACTCCATCGAAGCACTTCAGGCCCTCGTCAGAGACTCGAACCGAGTTCGCGTCCTCGGTAGCGACGGACTGTCTAAGACCCAGAGCGCTGTCGAAGGGCCAGGCCATCCGAAAAATGCCACCCGCATCTCCCTTTCCGCCTTCAATCAGATTGTCGAGTATTTACCTGAAGAATACACAATTACAGTACAGGCGGGTATGCTTGTCTCCGAGGTGCAGGCTGCGTTGGCAGCGAAAGGCCAATACCTTCCCTTTGACCCTCCCCTATCAGGACAAGCCACAACCGTGGGATCCATGATTGCCAAAGGCCTCTCGGGTCCGGGAAGCTTTCGCTATGGAATTCTTCGCGATTTTATTCTCGGGGTTAACTTTATCGACGGTATTGGCAACCCTGTTCATACTGGCGGGAAAGTGGTCAAAAACGCCGCTGGATTCGACATCCCGAAGCTGATGACCGGGAGCTATGGATGTTTTGGCATCATGACCGTGGCCTCTTTCAAAGTCTTTCCCATCGCCCCTGAAAGTCGGATCATTGTATTCAATTATCCGAGCTTTAAAGCGGGACACGAAGCCTTCGTTTCTTTGGGGCGCTCACGCTTTTCTCTGGATATTCTAGATCTCGATTCGAAGGGCCGTCTATTTGTCAAACTAGCCGGTCAGCCAGGATCCATGGATCAGCGGGTTAACGCGATCGAGAGCCACCTTTCCCATCAAAGCGACCTATTGGAGCCAAATAGCTTCCATGACCAGTGGCACGAGGGCGTTCGGCTCGATGCCCCTCCCCCATCTGGAATACTCGTCAAAATACCGGTCAATCCCCTATCCATACTCGACCTAGAAAACGCGTTAGCGCCTTATTCCACTGAAAGACGTTACAGTATCGGCGGATACGTTTGCTGGCTCCACTGGAATAACAGTATTGAAGAACTGAGCACCATCCTCACTCAGCTCAATCTATCCGGTCAAGTTGCCTGCGGTGACACCGAGACTCCCCTAATCGCTGCCGATTCGCAAAAGCCTTTCTATCGACGACTCAAATCAGCTTTCGATCCAGACGCCAAATTCACTGACCTGTACCCAACCGCTCTCCAGCCTGTTTTCAATGAATAGACACAAGAAACTTACGGGGATTGAGACTCTTTGCGGTCGCCACTAATACCAAATGATAAGCCAGATTTCAAAAGAAGATCTAGGACGCGAGTTCGCTGTCATGAAGGACCCGATCGAGGCCTGCGTCCATTGCGGTTTCTGCCTTCCCACTTGCCCGACGTATTCGACGATGGGAGACGAGATGAATTCTCCTCGCGGACGAATCTTTCTCATGAAGGAAACGCTCGAGGGCAAACTTGATCCAGCAGAAATCGAACCCTACATAGATAATTGCCTCGGTTGCCTTGCCTGTGTCACCTCCTGCCCTTCCGGCGTCGAATACGGAGAGCTAATCTCGC
>JAUHWE010000533.1 GCA_030424825.1 Verrucomicrobiia bacterium | reverse complement strand
GTGGACCGCAATCACCTTATTATTGGAGATATTATCAATGCCCAAACCGCTCCGCCCGATGAGGTGGTAGCTGCGATCAGCAGGTATACCGATCTCGTCGCTTATCAGTACTATGATGATTACGAAACCCATCGTGATCTGCTCGATCGCTGGTCCCGCTTGACTGGGAAGCCGCTCTACCATGCGGACACTAGTTTTTGTGTAGCTTATGAAGAGATGCCCCATCCGATCGGAGCACTGTGCCAAAACACAGAAGAACGGGCCCGTCGTTTCCTAAACTGTGCCCGCCAGACTCTGTCTCGACCAGACGTGGTCGGTTACAATTGGTGTGGCTGGATGGATATGTGGGCACAGTGGAAATCAGACCGGCAACACACCGGGCTGCAAGATCCCTTTGGAAACTATCACCATCCCATGCCGGAAACGATGGCTCGTTTGGGGAGTCAGCTATACCAGATCGCTTCCCAATCGATTGAATGAGCATTCCGTGGTTCGTGATAGGAATTTGACTACGATCAATAGCAGCTATCCACACAATATCGCCTTGATTTATCTGGAGGTTGTAAAGGATCTGCTGGATGGAATGACTACATTCAGGCAAACTCAGAAAGAGGAACTCGACCACTGATTATTCTTGTGCCAAGGTGCCCCGCTCGCAAGGGCCTTCTTTCGCCTAGTAGAAATAATTGCGCCCTACACTATAGGGAGATAGAGGAGACGGCGTTGCCCGGCATCAACCATTGGATCCGATTTTCAGGTTGCTCCCTGTCATGCGATGTGTGGCCATAGGAACCAATGGAAAATTCCTTTTCAGAAACTCGATTTTTTGTACTGTGAGAATCCCCAATGAAAGGTAACACCCAACCCAGTAGCGATTGCATCCCCCTGCATTGCCATTGGCGTCCCGATAAGCAATGGGACGTTGTTCGCTCCACGGCCTCGTCCATCTTCTCATGACTCGTTTGATCCAACCTTTTTGCTTCCTTTGCGGACTTTCTTTGCTCGGTCCGTTCCTCGCTGCAAGCAAGCCCAACATCATTGTCGTCTTTACGGATGATCAGACGTTCAATGCCATCGGCTACAACGATTCGGAAGTCCACACTCCGAACTTGGATCGTCTCGCAAACGAAGGGCTCATATTCGAGAACACCTTTGTCGCCAGCCCCATCTGTGCCGCAAGCCGGGCGTCGATGCTAACGGGATTATATCCCCAGCAGCATCAGGTAGTCGCGTTAGCGAGAGAGAATTTTGCCGGTTTTCAAGCGGGCGGTGCCAAAGCGGATCTCACCTTGGCGTCGCAGCTCGAATCTCTAGGATACCGGTCGGTTGCGTATGGGAAATCTCATTTAGGAGATCCGACCACCTTTGGATTTACGGAGGGCGAAGAAACTGGGCCCTATGACGATACGGAAACCTTTGCTCGCGTTGAGGAATTCATCGCCTCGAATCGAGCCCAGCAGCCATTTTTTCTTTGGGTTGCTCCGCGTCAGCCCCATGTCCCTTTGTTGCCCGATCCGGTCTGGCTGGATCTTTATGAGACAGATTCCCTTGAGCTTCCTTCAAACTACCGTGTAGCTCCGCTTGAGCTAAGCATCAATAATCAAGGACTGCCGGGTGAAGACTACTACCGCGATTCCGAATACGTAAGAAACTGGAGACAGCTTCCTGCTGGACCCCCACGAACGCCCGAAGTGATGCGTGCCTTTATACATGCCTACTACGCGGTAATCAGTCATCTCGATCACCAGATCGGAGCAATGGTCGATCAGTTGAAATTGGCAGGTCTGTGGAAATCGACGGTCCTGTTTTTCCTGTCCGACAATGGGTACCATCTAGGCAGTCACGGGCTTGGTAACAAAATAACCATGCACGAAGAGAGTGTGCGGGTGCCAATGTTCGTCGTGGGACTAGGCATCCCGAAAGGGAGCCGTACATCGGCCCTGGTATCTTCGCTGGATTTATACCCAACTCTACTTCGTATGGCGGGTTCTAAATCAATTCCTGACCATGTCATGGGAAAGCCGTTACAACCTGTTTTTCGGGATCCCCATACTGAAATTAGAGAAGTCGTATTTAGCGAGGGAGTCGGAGTGGGCGCGTTGGCTGGACAGGGTCACCGCATGGCGAGATCGGAACGCTACAAATATGTGCTAAGCGGAACGAACGAGGCATTTCTGTTTGATTTGGAGAAAGACCCGGAAGAACTTACGAACCGGGTAGACGACCCGGTCCTGAATAAAGTGCGTGATGCGCTTCATAAAGAACTATTAACGTGGATGAAGCGTATCGGGGATCGAACCCTGCCTTAGCATGAGATTTGTATGCCTAGTCTTTTTTTTCACGATTGGATTTGCACGAACGTTGCAGGGAATGGGTGAGGAACGGGTTGATTTCGCCCATCAGGTTGTCCCCATATTGCAGCAACATTGCGTCGAATGCCATGGAGGCGACGAAGCAAAGGGTGGGTTTTCCGTTAACACGCGCCGTTTGTTTCTTGATGACGAAGCCGCCATTCCGGGCAATGCCGCTGAATCCTACTTTCTCGAATTGATCGAAGATAGCGATCCTGAGTTCAGAATGCCCCAGGACGACAAGCCTCCGGTTTCAGAGGCCGAAGTCGCGGTATTGAAACAATGGGTCAATGAGGGCATGCAATGGGAACCGGGGTTTACCTTTGGCGAACCGGCCTACGAGCCTCCTCTGCATCCACGTCGCCCAAAGCTACCTGAAGCCCTAGCTGGGCGTGACCATCCAGTCGATCGACTGATTGACAGATACCTGGATGGTGGTAAGCGTCGACGTCCCGAACCGATAGGCGACGCCCAATTCCTTCGACGCGTTTCACTGGATCTGGTCGGATTGCTTCCGACCTCGGAGAAAACGCGAACCTTTTTGGCGGACCGCTCTCCTGAAAAAAGGGCCCGGCTTATCGATGAAATTTTGTCAAGGGATACCGACTACACAGAGCATTGGATCACTTTTTGGAACGACCTGTTACGCAACGACTATGATGGTACTGGATTCATCACGGGTGGTCGTACTCAAATTAGCGCCTGGCTCTATGACGCATTGATGGAGAACAAGTCCTTTGATCGGATGGTGCGCGAACTGATCGCTCCGCCCAGCGAGGAAAGCGCAGGGTTTATCAATGGAATCAAATGGCGCGGAGAAGTGAGCGCGGGGCAAAGCCTTCCCATTCAATTCTCGCAAAACGTATCTCAGTCACTTTTGGGAATCAACATGAAGTGCGCTTCCTGTCACGACAGCTTTGTCGATCGTTGGACGCTGGAGGATGCCTACGGCTTGGCCGCCATCTTTTCCGACGAACCGATGGAGCTCTATCGTTGCGACAAGCCGACCGGTGTAATGGCCACTGCTTCATGGCTGTTCCCTGAAATCGGACAGATCGATTCCGAAGCTCCCAAATCGGAACGACTCACTCAATTGGCTGAGTTGTTCACCCATCCCGAAAATGGACGGGTTCCTCGAACCCTCGTAAACCGGCTTTGGGGTCAACTGATGGGTCGGGGTATTGTGCACCCCCTTGACGCCATGGGCACCGAGCCCTGGGATGCCGATCTTCTGGATTGGCTGGCCACTGATTTCCAGCAAAACGGATTTGATATCAAACGAACTCTGCGTCTGATCACTTCGTCTCAAGCCTACCAAAGCCGCGCCAACGGCCCTCCCTCCGATGCGGACGCAGAAGGCTACGTCTACAGTGGACCTGTCGCCAAGCGCCTGACTGCAGAACAGTTTGTAGATGCCATTTGGCAAATCAGCGACAGAGCGCCGGCCGCTATGGACGCGCCGATTCAGCGCGAAGAAGTCCCAACCGGATTGGCGGATGAATTATCGGTATCAAGTTCCTGGATATGGGGACCTTCCCTGGACCTGGGTCTGCCCCCGAATGGCGAAGAGGTTCTGCTGCGACGAGAATTTACCCCCGGCAAGTCCGTTCGTTTTGCCGGTGTTGTTGCGGCCGCCGACAATGCCTTCGAGCTGTTTATCAATGGAGAGCCGATTTTTAGTGGGAGCGGCTGGAAGGATCTCAAGGCAGGCACCCTTACATCTCG
>JAUHWE010000532.1 GCA_030424825.1 Verrucomicrobiia bacterium | reverse complement strand
AGAAACGGAAGCGACCTACAACCACAAGGAAGCAGTCGCAAAGTACGAGTCCGATCTTGCCAGATGGAAGCAGGGGGGCGAAAAGGGCACGCGTCCTCGAGCTCCCCGCAATCCGCTCGTAGGCCAGCATCGGCCAGCCAATATCTATAATGGAGTCTTAAAACCAACAATTGGATACGGAATCAAAGGCGTCATCTGGTATCAGGGCGAAGCCAATGCGGGCCGGGCCTATCAATACCGTCACCTCTTTCCCCTGATGATTCAGCACTGGCGTGACGAGTGGGGCCAGGGCGATTTCCCCTTCTACTACGTTCAGCTCGCCGATTTCCGAGACAGGGTGCCAGAACCTCAAGAGGCCGATTGGCCCGAGCTTCGCGAAGCCCAAACAATGACAATGGATAAACTCCGCAACACCGGGCAGGCCGTTATTATCGATGTCGGAGAAGGTCGCGACATCCATCCCCGAGACAAACACACCGTGGCCAATCGACTCGCACGGTGGGCACTGGCAAAGGACTACGGAATTGACGTTCCACACCAAAGCCCAAGATACCGCTCGATGAAGATCAAAGGCTCGAAGATACAAGTGGACTTTGACCATGTCGGGGCGAGCGGACTCTACACCTTCGACACGCGTGAGCCGGTCGGCTTTGCCATTGCGGGAAGCGACCGGAAATTCGTCTGGGCTTCCGCAAGTATCGTCGATGAGGATACCATTGAAGTTTGGAGCGATTCCGTGGATAAGCCGGTCGCTGTCCGGTACGCATGGGCCAACAATCCCGACTGCAACGTGTTTAGTCGTGAAGGATTGCCAGCGACTCCGTTTCGCACGGACGACTGGCCGGGCGTGACCGCCGGTGTCGACAAGTAGAGAGTCGAGCCAAACCGGAGGGCGATACGCGAAAGCCCAATAATGGTGGAGCGGATGCAGGCGTCGGAAAAACGCCTGCTTCCCAACAAGCTATTCCCAAAGGCAAGCCTTCCCTCGATCGAAAGAACGCTTGCCAATTTGCCAACACGTGTTTGTTTCCCAGTCGATTTTCTTGAGACGCATCATGAGCTACGCCTTCCAACGACACCCAATTCGACACTTGACCGAACTAACGGGATCTCTGCTCGCCCTGTTTCTTACCGCCTCTGTCTATGGCCAGGCCGGTGACAAGAAGGACCAGGAGGGAGTCGTCCAAACCGAGATCTGGAAACAAGTCGACGTACCGCCCGCTCCCATCCTTTCTCCCGAGGAAAGCCTATCAACGATCCAGCTTGCTCCGGGATTCAGACTGGAGCTCGTGGCTTCAGAACCCTTGGTCAATGATCCGGTAGCGATCACCTGGGATGAGGACGGTCGGCTCTACGCTGTTGAAATGAGAGCGTACATGCCGGATGTCGATGGCAATGGTGAAGACAAGCCCATCGGCCGCATAGTCGTCCTTGAGGACACCGACGATGACGGGGTTATGGACAAGTCTACGGTCGCCATGGATGGCCTCGTCCTTCCCCGAGCCGTCGCCATCGTCAAGGGCGGTTTGCTCGTCGCGGAACCTCCCGCACTTTGGTTCTGCGAAGATTTGGATGGCGATCTCAAAGTTGACCGGAAAACCAAGGTAGCCGAGTACGCAAAAACGGGTTCCGTGGAACACAGAGAGAACGCGCTCATGCGGGGTCTCGACAATTGGCTGTACAATGCAAAGTCCGATCGCCGCATGAAGTGGGATGGAGAGAATCTAGTCATAGAAAAGACTGCCGAACGCGGCCAATGGGGGATGGCCAAAGACGACTTCGGTCGTTTGTTCTACAATACCAACAGCAATCCTGTATTGGCAGACTTTCAACCCTATGAATACACCAATCGAAATTCTGGCTATTCCTCTAAAGCAGGCCTGAAAGTTGATACCGCTTCCACTCGGGAAGTATTCTCGAATCGTGTCAATCTCGGGGTCAATCGAGGCTATCGAGGTCCCACGCTTCGGGACGACTACCGGCTCAATACCGCAACCGCCGCGTCCGGACTCGATATCTATCGAGGCAATCAGTATCCGGATTCATTCTACGGAAATCTCTTTGTACCCGAACCAAGCGGTAATGTCGTCATGAGATATGAATTACAGGATGACGGTTTTGGATTCATCGCGAATAAACGCGTAGAAGATGACCTTGTTTGGGACAAGGTCGATTTTATCACCTCGACTGATGAACGTTTTCGTCCCGTCGACATCGCCACCGGTCCCGACGGTTTTCTATACATCGTCGATTTCTATCGAGGCATATTGCAGCACAAGATATTCGTGACGACTTTTCTCCGAAAGCAGATCCTCGAGCGAGGGTTAGACCAGCCTACAGGTCTCGGGCGTATTTACCGCATCGTACACGATTCCAGTGCCAGAGAGTCGCTTCCTAAACTCTCCGCGAAAACCAATGAGGAACTGATCGATTTATTGGGAAGTCCCAACGGATGGATCCGCGATACCGCCCAGCGCCTGTTGGTGGAAAAGGATTCACTCAAGCCAGACGAGGTCTCACAATTGAAACGCGCTGCCATTTCGAGCGATGAACGTGCAGCGATCCACGCGCTTTGGACGTTGGAAGGACGCGGTAAAATCGATGAATCCACCACTGTCCAGGCCCTTCAGCATCCCGCCCCCTGGGTCAGAGTCCACGCCCTTCGAGTATCGGAATCGGCAATATCCCAGTGTGCGGCTCGCTCTCCACTCAGGCAAGCCTACGAAAAGGCCTTCAACGATTCTTCCTTTAGAGTCCGCTTGCAAGCGGTCCAATCGCTATCGGTCATTCAAGATGATGCTTTTGCATTTAGCTATATCAATCGCATCTTCCACCCTGACCTGCCCAACGAGTACATGGAAGACGCCATCGTATCCTCTTTGTCCGGACGGGAATTAGCCTTTCTGACTCAAGCGAGTCGCAACGACATATGGATGAAAAACGAGGGTCGTGCCGCTATTTTGGGAAAACTCACGGTGGCGTTGTTCAACAAGAGAGACTCCGAGTCACTTCTTTCCCTGGCTTCGACACTAGCATCGAGCAAATCCGAAAACTGGAGGGCTACCGCCATCCTCAATGGACTCGCCCAGTACGCTAGCCGCCCAGAGTCAAAGCCGATCAAACTAGACGCCAAGCCTGATGCCTTTTATCGTCTAATCGACTCGCTTCCCCAATCGGATGACAATACAACGCAAGGCCTGGACATGGCGTTTACATGGCCCGGGCGAGCGAGCAACGATCCGCTCGAAGGCTTAAGCGAAAAGCAGTTAGCTGGGATTAGAAAAGGCGAGGAAATCTACGCGGCTACGTGCGTCGCCTGCCATCAGAAAGACGGTAACGGACTGCCCGGACTCGCTCCCCCGCTCAACGGCTCCAGCTGGGTTAACGGATCCGCCGAACGCTTAGCGCTAATGGTCTACCACGGCATCAGCGGACCGATCGTGGTCAAAGGTGAAACCTGGAACAGTGTAATGCCAGGACATGGTGTCATGCCCCAGTTCCAAGGAAATGGAATTAATCAGGTATTGAACTATCTTCGGACAGCCTGGGGCAACAAATCGGGAATTGTATCAGATTCAGAAGTACAGAAAGCGATCGAATCCCAAAAGGACCGCGTGATGCCCTGGACAGTTGAAGAATTAGAGAAGCAAGGCTATTGATTCCTACTCGCTAAAGCGGTCTCCTAGTTCAGCCGATGTTTAAGGGCATGCGCCCTCGCCCAAGGGTGTGTTCGCACATTGACGGTTGTCTAAGCTCTAGTTACTTTTCAATCTGGGCCGCAAAAAATGCCACTTCCCAATTCCAATCAAAATATTTGGAGCCACCAGGCTGGCGGTGGTTGCTCTTCCCTTTTCGGACTACCATTCTTTGCCGCAGGCGTCGGCGTCATTATACTGACATTTATTCCAGCCGAAACGAGAGGCGGAGACGAACTCCCTTTCTTTTTCGGAATTCCGTTTGGCTCGATTTTCGCAATTGTAGGAGGTGCGTTTCTTTTTGGGCGTCTGGAACTGCTAATTGACCGAGGTTCGGGTACCGCGACACGAAACTGGAAAATTTTATCGAAAACCATCAAGGCA
>JAUHWE010000531.1 GCA_030424825.1 Verrucomicrobiia bacterium | reverse complement strand
TCGACCGGCAGCGACTCTAGGAGTATGGCGAATTCTTCTGGAGTGAGATTGTCTATCAGCGGGTAGGGTAGAAGCGGGTTCACGTTCAAGTGCCTCGTGATCGCCGTCGCATCTACCTCTTCATGTCTCCCAATCAGTTCGTTGACCCCTTTTAGATAGCTTTGTAGCACCATCGCTCTGGAGAGAATCCTGAGTTCGGAATAGCTTTTGATTTTCTCTCCTCGGTCGCGATAGTCGCGAACCATACTCCGGTAGTTGTTGCTAAACGCCTTTTGTACCTGGTTTTCCGACAGGAAGACGACCGCTGAGAATTTTGACTTGTTTGCCACAAGCACCCGTCCCTCTCTATCGAGCAGGTTTCCTCTTGGACCTGGAGTCAGGATGCGGCGCTGATTCTGGATCTTCTCCTTGGCCGCGTGAGACTCGGATTCGACGAGCTGACGGAAAAATAGGCCACCGTACAGAATGATCAAAAGCATTCCGAGAAAAGCGTAGAATATCCAAAGACGCGACTGGTACTTCTTTGTGTTTTCCGTATTCATCTAGATTGACGCTGCTCCTGGGCAATATTGATACCAAAAAGTCCTAAAATTTCAATCAATGCTCGCTGGTAGTGAAGGTTCAGCAGGGCGATCACTAGGCTGCTGGCAAGGAGATTCATAGCTATTTGAAACGGGTTGATCGCGTCGGTTCCCAAATTGCTTGCCGCAAGAAGCGTGTAGATAATGTAGGTGAGCAGGTTCGCGGAAAGCGCGACTGCAAGGCTGATTCCCTCTGTTTCCCGACGCAACTGGTGACGGACCAGTACTGCAGCGTAGTGGAGGCCAATTAACATTAGGAGTGAAGATCCAAATGGAAAAGGGGTTCTGGTATCGAGAAAAAAGGCGATCGGGATGAGTGAAAGGCTGCCTTGGATATGGCTGAGAGTTAACGAACTGAAAGAAAGAAGCATTCCAGTAATCATTATATTGATACCAAAAGGCGCGATGTAGAAATTAACCTGAGTAAAGACAAATAGCGCGATGTAGTGAACTATGGTAACGATAATCCAGCGATTCCGGGAGGCAAATTTCATCCTGATCCTTCGTCGATCTCGATCATAACAGCGACTTCAGTGAGATTGGAAAGGCGCTCTTCCAGAAGGACTTCACCATCTTGAAACATGCCGCTGGCCCCGGGTTTAAGTCGATGGAGATAGCCGATATGCAGTCCGGCAGGGAATACGCCACCCATTCCGGAGGTAACAATCCGCGGGGGGGCGGAAGGATCGGGAATCGATATGTCGGTTGGCACGTATTCGGCGAGTCCGGCGGGTGATCTGAATATCTTAAATCCTGCTCCGCGAAAGCTCATAGGCCGATTATCACCCTCGATTACCACCGCCATTCGCAGATGGCTGTTGCTCAAAAGCTCTACGGTAGAAGTGTATTCGTGTACTTCTCGTACGCGGCCCACAACCCCGCCTGAGAAAACGACCGGCGCTCCAACCGGAATTCCATGGCGGGAACCTTTGCGAATTTCAAAGTGCTGCCACCATGAGTTGAAGTCTCGCGTGACGACGCGGGCTATTTCGTATTTGTATCCAGGCCGAGCAGGAAGTCCTAGGAGGGCTTCCAACCGAGCTACCTCCTGTTTGAGCGACTGGTTTTCCAGAACTTCCAATTGATAGGCCGAATTGAGGTGGGCAAGATCTTTGCCAGCTTCATAGAGCTCGCTCTTCGATTTTAGACGGGCGGCCCAAAAATTCTGCAGTTCCCGGACGTAGGATGCTCCGACAGTCATGGGGGCCTGGAATTCGTAAAAGGCGGATTGAAGCGAAGTCTTTATCGCAATAGGAACGAATATCCAGAAAATCGCTACCCCGAACAGAACCGCAAAAGGCTTAACACTGAAAAGTCGCTTTTTAGCCAATGGACACTTGTTCGCGTGATTCTAGTTGCACGCTCTAATCCTTGGAGTCACTAGAAACGTAAGGAAGCAGCGCATTCAACTCTGCCAATACTGCACCGGTTCCATTAGCGACGGCACTGAGTGGATCGTCAGCTATTATGACGGGTAGTCCGGTTCGCTCGCAAAGGAGACGGTCAATTCCTCTCAGGAGAGCTCCTCCTCCTGCGAGGACAAACCCTCGGTCTACGAGGTCGGCAGACAATTCGGGAGGGCATCTTTCGAGCGCGCTGCGGACGGCTTCGACGATCGCGTTAACGGTATCATTGAGAGCTTCCCGTATTTCCTGCGAAGATACTTGTATTGTTTTTGGAAGTCCGGCCACCGAGTCTCGACCTTTGACTTCAAGAGTCATTTCTTCATCCAACGCAGCAGCTGAGCCGATTCGCAGTTTAATTTCTTCACCGGTCCGTTCTCCGATTAGGAGATTGTAGGCCCGTTTCATGTAGTTGATTATCGCTGCGTCGAGCTCATCGCCCCCAACGCGTATGCTTTTCGCGTAAACGACCCCAGCGAGTGAGATAATGGCCACTTCCGTCGTACCGCCGCCAATGTCGACGATCATATTTGCTGCTGGCTCTTCGACGGGTAAACCGACTCCGATGGCGGCAGCCATGGGTTCTTCTAAGAGCATGACGTCCCGGGCACCGGCGTGAGTTGCCGATTCCTTAACTGCGCGTTTCTCAACTTCTGTAATGCCAGAAGGAATTGCGATTACGACCCGGGGAGGTATTATCTTGGCAGTCTGCACCTTCTTTATGAAGTAGCGGAGCATCGCCTCGGTAATGTCGAAGTCGGCAATTACCCCGTCTTTCATAGGACGGATAGCGGTGATGTTGCCTGGGGTACGTCCCAGCATCTTTTTTGCTTCGTTTCCTACGGCGAGAACTCTCCGGGTCCCACTGTGAATAGCGACAACGCTGGGCTCACGAAGAACAATGCCTTTGTCTTTTGAATAGACGAGGGTGTTTGCTGTTCCGAGATCGATACCGATGTCGTTAGAAAATAGACCGAGGAAATTGCGCAACATGAATGCCTAAAATGCTCAACGAAAGGACGTTTTGAAGCAAGCGTTTAAACGGAGCATTACTCAAAAGCAATTTTGAATACGGTAAAAACCTGCTAAACGTCTCAAGTGGCACGATTTGAGCCGCTTGGGGTGCCCTCGATTGGAGCGAATTAGGCTACTGGGTAGGAAGTTGAGGATTCCGGAAAGGAGCCATAGTTCGAGGGTTTTACCCATTAAAAAGCGACTGGCCGATATTGGAATCAGCCAGCCGCTAAAAGTTATGTAACAGAAATCTGAAGACAGCCGCTTAGCTCTCGGACGTCGCTTTTTCGCTCGTTTCCGCAGGGCGTTTCGTCTCGATGGGCTTCTTCGGAGCAGGTTCTTCCTCCATTGCGTTACGCAGATCGTCTTCGATAGTGCTCGTCGCTTTCTTGAATTCTTTGATCGATTTTCCCACTCCGCGAGCGAGCTCAGGCAGTTTTTTAGCTCCGAATAGGAGAATAAATACTACGAGAATAACTACGATCTCGGGCCAGCCGAGATTCGTTAGAAAGGCGATTGAATATATTGTTTCCATTTTTAAATCCTTTTGAAGATAGGTAAGAAATCGCGATAAGCGTTTCTATAGATTGTGTGTTTTATTTGCGCCTGGCAATGCTGCTTTGTAAATTCTAGCAAATCTCTCCTCGTTTTAGCTGCTTTAGTTATTTGGGACTCGATTCACTGCCGGCATTTTGCTGACCGCTAAGAAAAGTATTGGGGCCATCGAACTGTTCGCTTTCAAAGAAGCCATGCAGCTGTCGAATCCGCGTCGGATGGCGCATTTTCCGTAGGGCTTTCGCTTCGATTTGGCGAATCCGCTCGCGTGTGACCTTAAACTGCTTTCCGACTTCCTCCAGCGTACGGCTGTATCCGTCTACGAGTCCAAATCGGAGTGAAAGAACGCGGCGTTCGCGCTCGGTGAGGCTGTCGAGGACGTCAATGATCTTTTCCCGCAGGAGACTGAATGCCGTCTGGTCGTAGGGATTCTCGGCGGACTTGTCTTCGATAAAGTCTCCGAAATAGCTGTCTTCGCTCTCGCCAACAGGCCGGTCAAGGCTCACCGGATGTCGTGAGATATTCAGAAC
>JAUHWE010000530.1 GCA_030424825.1 Verrucomicrobiia bacterium | reverse complement strand
TTCTCTCCGGTCGGCGATATCCGAAGTTCGTTTCCAGCAATCTTTGACTAAGGAGCCCACGGAAAACTCTTCAAGATCAAGAATGGAGGTTTGGTTGTGGCACCGAGTTAGCTGCAGGAGGTTCGTGACGATTCGCTCCATGTGCAGCGCTATCTCGTGATTGTCCTGAAAAAGCCGCTTCACGCATTCCACGTCGTCAGGCCAGCGCTGTCCTGTCTCACACGACATGCGCAGCTCGGCAACAGGGATTCTTAGTTCGTGGGCGACGACGCTTGAGAATTGTCTGAAGTTCTTTAGGAGGATTCTCTGGTCGGCTGCTTCAGGGGCAATTGTTCGGATCTGAGCATTAAGTTGATCAATTGGCTTAGCTCTGCTTTGTTAAATGGACGAATGGTAGGGCAACGACCTCCGGGCGTGCCGCACAAGAAGATCATAAAACGCGGCACGCCCGGAGGTCGTTGCCCTACCTAATAACAAAAGTTCGATATCTAACAAAGTAGAGTTAGCGAGTGTCTCATAAGTCGATTTCACTCATTGAACGAAATTGTAGGGCGGGGTCGTCGGAGACCCCGACCTGTCGGTGGTTGACCCGCCAATTGGGATGAATGTCGCCTCGGCGAGACGACCTACAATATTAATAGTCAGGAGAATATCTGACCATATGGTGCTTCGATTGAGGCTTATTAGACACTCTCTTAAGGTCTTTTCGTATCGAAGTTCTGGTAGCGATGGAAATGCCAATCAGTAGTAGGGTATTGACGGCAGCCAAGGTCCCATGGAGGAAGATCATCAGTTGGTCGATCCGTTCCCGATTGCGAGCGACTACCAAGATTATTTGGGCTGTCTTTGGGTCGATGTTGTCAGGGATTTGGAAAAGGTCCTCGAGTTCTCCTTCGTCAAAGACTTGTTCAATAGGGAGATCTTCGTCCTCTTCATCAAATCTAGGAATGAAACTGATTTGGACAAGTCGACCTCGTCTCTCGTCAGGCAATTCGATGTTTCGAAATGAAACCCATTCGACACTTGGAGATCAATCGGGAAGATTTCGTCTTCCGAATAGTCAACTTCTATGTAATTCTTTTCCCGTGACGTTAAGGCAACCAAAGCCAAGGCTTTTGACTCAATATTCCGGTCAAGCTCACCCACTATTCTGGAATGTATACCCATGCTCAGGAAAAAAAAAACTAGCTAGTATAAGCAGAATAGAGGTCCCCCTAGAAGGCGGTTCGTCAGTTCGCGCCGGATAGACTTCACGCCAAATCTCCTTCAACTAGGTAGCCTTAACCATGCGAATAGAAATGATCGGCTTGTCTCGGTAGGTGCCGATTTTGCCGCACAGTTTGCAAACAAGTACCTCGATCACGTTGGTACCAGCGAATGAGTCACTATCGTGCATTGCTTCCAGAAATTGTTCCTTGGAAAGCACACGGCCACGATTCAGTACTAAGTATTCAAAAATAAAACATTCGCCGGGGGTGGTTCTAACAATGTCTCCATCCCGGTAGATCTCCTTTGTGGCGGTGTTGATCTCAATCGGGCCAATAGCGACCACTGGGTTCTTCGACTCGAATTTTCGTCTCATCAAGGTATTGATTCGGGCATTCAGTTCGTCGAAAGAGAAGGGTTTGATCATGTAGTCGTCCACTTCCAGTTCCAAGCCGCGGACTCGATCTTCAACTTGATCCTTTGCGGAAAGAATCAGTACATGCGTCTTCTTTCTTAAAGCCCTCGATTTTCTGAGAATGTCTAGCCCGCTCAATCCGGGCAGCATAAGATCCAGAACAATAACATTGTAGTGGTTGAAGCGGGCATAGACGAATCCGTTGATCGAGGTCTACTAAGTAACCCGATTTTTTGAGGACTTGGCCTAAGCTGAACAGGAGTCGCTCGGAGTCTTCAATGACAAGAATCTTCATGGTGGGTCTGGTTTGCGTAAGATTACCGCTGAGAGAGTATTGGGCAAATCTTAACAGAAGCTTAATCATCCGAGGGATACCGCACATCCAGGCGAGTGACCGGTGAGGTGCCATGTAGGGTTCCATGCTAAACTCTAAACAACTTGTCATTCAAATGCTTACGATAGCTGGGGCGATGCGTTTGATCTGTCCAATAGCACCCGAGCGAGGCGACCTGGGGAACTGGTTATTGCACCTAATTGGCTTCCAACCTCCGATCCAATGGTAATTCAGTGTCCCCTCTGTTTCTTGCTGAGTTTAGTCCGAGATCGAATGCCGGTTAAGGCGTTCGGTCGCATTTGTGTCTAGGATGGACCGTGCAAATTACGAATCTCCTGCCTTGCGTGTCGGAGTGATCGCCTCAACCATTCTAGATCTATGGCCAGAGTTTCTATCCCGAATTGCATGACCGGTTTCCGACTGATCGCTTGGTCCATTTTGAGTTTTTTCCCGTTGTTCGCCCAAGCGGAAAAGAGCCGTCGGCCGAATATTGTATTCATTTTTACGGACGATCACGCGGTGCAGTCGATCGGAGCCTATGGGTCGAAGATTAACAAGACGCCGCACATCGACCGGTTGGCCCAAGAGGGTGGAATATTCCTCAATTCGTTCTGCGGGAATTCGATTTGCGGCCCCTCTCGGGCAAGTGTCCTGACCGGTAAGCACAGTCACAAGAACGGTTTCTACACGAATAGTGGCGGGGCGGAATTCGATGGGTCGCAGATGACATTTCCCAAGCTCTTGCAAAAGGCCGGTTACTCGACGGCTCTTGTTGGCAAGTGGCACCTGAAATCGGACCCGACGGGTTTTGACTATTGGGAAATTGTACCAGGCCAAGGGAGCTATTATAATCCCGATTTCTATACGAGTGCTGGACAGGATAACGGTACCCGCTACGAAGGCTATGTTACCGATATCACGACAGATCTCGGGTTGAAATGGCTCGAGGAAAGGGATAAGGAAAAGCCATTTCTCCTGATGTGCCAGCAAAAGGCGCCGCATCGAACCTGGGCTCCTAATTTGAAACACCTTTATAATTACGAGGATGGTCCAGTGCCAGAACCGCCTACGCTTTTCGACGACTGGAGTGGGCGCAGCGAGACTCTGGCTGGAAACGAAATGTCGATTAAGGACCACTTCATTTATCAATGGGATATGAAGTTCCAAGAGAGAGTGCCGTTTGCAAATGACTTTGAAAGTCGGCTCCACGAACCAGAACGACCTCGAATGAATCCGGAGCAACGGGCGGTGTGGGATGCCTATTACGAACCTCGAAACGCCGCTTTTCTTGCATCGCCGCCAACCGGTGACGAGTTGGTGCGATGGAAGTATCAGAGATACATTAAGAATTACCTACGTTGTATTGACTCTGTGGATGAGAATGTGGGCCGGGTATTAAACTATCTGGATGCAAACGGTCTAGCTGAGAATACAATCGTTATCTATAGTTCTGATCAGGGATTCTATCTTGGTGAGCACGGGTGGTATGACAAGCGTTGGATGTATGAGGAGTCGTTACGCATGCCGTTTCTCATTCGGTGGCCCGAGAAAATTAAACCAGGAACACGGTTTGAGCAGCTATTGCAGAATATCGACTATGCTCCGACTTTCTTAGAGGCGGCAGGACTGGAAGTTCCCAAAGAGATTCAAGGCGAGAGTATCCTTCCTCTTCTAGGAGACCCGGATACCCGCAAGTGGCGTGAGTATATCTATTACCACTACTACGAGCACCTGAGGGAGCATGGTGTCCCTAGGCACGAAGGTGTTCGGGGCGAGCGGTACAAGCTTATCAATTTCTACAGTAACGATGGTTATGAGTTGATCGATTTGAAAACCGATCCAAATGAATTGGTGGATCGTTCGGGAGATCCGGAATACGCGGCAGTTCTCGAGAAGATGAAGGTCGAACTCGAGCGAATGCGCGTAAAGTATGATATGCCGGATCGTACCGAGTCGATGAAGCATTGACTTCGGTAAATGGATTTTCCTATGCGGCATGGCGCGAGTGCCAGCCCTACGTTTAGGTATTGCATTAGAAATGAGCCTCTAACTTGGTTAAGTTATGGATACACGTCGTTGACTAGATTCCTCCAGTCAGATGAGGCAATTGAGCTCGCGATGTAATCTTTGGAAG
>JAUHWE010000529.1 GCA_030424825.1 Verrucomicrobiia bacterium | reverse complement strand
ATCATAGGGCGCTTGAATTCCCTTAATCTCTCCTCCTGCGGTAGCCACTTCCAGATTACACCCGACCCCGCAATAGTTGCAGACCGTTCGTGTCTTCTGAGTATTGGCAATAGACTTCGATTGAAAGACATCCGAAATCGCCGCCGTGGGACAAGCCTGAGAGCAGGCGCCACAACTGACGCAGGGACTATCGTCAAAACTTTCGTCGAATCCCTTGATGATATGGCTATCGAACCCACGTCCCGCCATACTCAATACAAACTGGCCCTGCACCTCATCACAAGCCCTCACACATCGGTAGCAATTGATACACTTGCTCAGGTCTGAAACCATGTACGGATGGCTCAGATCCTTTTCCCGGTCGAGATGGTTCTCGCCTTCCGGGTACCGTACGGAATTTATCCCTACTCTCGCGGCAACGGTTTGCAGCTCGCAATTCCCGTTCACTTCACAAGTCAGACAATCCAGAGGATGGTCCGTCAAAACGAGCTCGATGATATTCTTGCGGAGCCGTTGTACGTTTTTGGAGTCCGTATAGATGTACTGCCCTTCCGCCACGGGAGTGTGGCAGGAGGCAAAGGTCTTGCTGGGTCCGTTTTTCTCCAATGCGACATCGACGCTACAAACGCGACAGGATCCAAAGGGGTCTAGGTTGGGCGCATCGCAAAGCGTCGGGATCGAATCGGATCCGAGCGAACGCCGGGCGAATGAGATAATGGTCTCACCCGCTTCAATTTCGTAGGGCTTATTATTAAGAAAAGCGATCATTAGGGCAGTCTTTTAAAAAGTAGGGAGAACCGGCTCGATCCTCCTGAGTTTCAATTTTCAAAATGGCAGGGCGGCTTAGCCTTAAGAAGTCGATGATTATTATAGGATTGCGGCTGCATAAGGCTAGGTAGTCCCTAAGAAAAACAAGTTTGCGAAGGATCCATCAAACACGCTCGGTCTCCTTGCTGAAATACTGGGCCAGCTCGTCTCCAAAATACTGGAGGGCATTTTTCACCGGCAGTGGAATTCCTCCGCCGTGAGCACAAAGCGAACCGACTTCCAATGTGTGAAGCAGGTCCTCGAAAAGTTCCGTATCGATTTTATAGTTACCCAGGTTTGCCGCTTCCAGCATCTCGTGGGCCCGCTTCGTTCCCAATCGGCAAGGGAAACATTTTCCACAACTCTCAACGGCTGCAAATTCCATCAGCTTCTCCAAATAGGTCATGATGGAAAAGGTTTCGGGAATACAAACGATCGACGCATGTCCGAGAAGGAACCCGTTGCGGGAGAAGGACTCGAAGTCGATCGTCAACTCGGGTATCTTGCTCGCGGGAACGATTCCTCCCAAGGGACCCCCAATGTGCAGCGCCTTAATCGGTTCCGTAAAGCCGCCGCTCAGGTCCTCGATCACAGTCGAAAGAGGGGTCCCCATCTCGACTTCGTAAATTCCAGGATTCCGAAAATAGCTGTCGAGACTGACGAGCTTCGTGCCGTTCGATTTTTCCGTTCCCAACGCCGCATAAGCCGCACCTCCGTTTTTGATGATATACGGGACAGTCGCAAGCGTCTCCACGTTGTTCACAATCGTCGGTTTGTTGAACAGGCCTTTCTGAGCCGGAAAGGGTGGACGCACGCGCACTTCGGGTCGCTGGCCTTCGATACTGCTGATGAGGGCGGTTTCCTCGCCACAGATGTAGGAGCCTTGCCCCTGAACAATTTTGAAGTCAAAATTGAAGCTCGAACCATTGATATTCTGTCCCAGCAAACCGGCGTCCCGAAAATCGTCGATGGCCGCTTCCACGATGGCAAAGGATTCTGGATACTCGGCCCGAATGTAAAGCACCCCCCATTCCGCCTTCATACAGAATCCGGCAATGATCATCCCGAACAAAACCGAGTGCGGGCGTTGCTCGAGCAAGTAGCGATCTGAATACGCTCCCGGATCCCCTTCATCCGCATTGCAAATGATAAACTTCAGATCGCCTTCCGCATTCCGGGCGAATTCCCACTTCACTCCCATCGGAAATCCGGCGCCTCCTCGTCCGCGGATTCCCGCCGCTTTCACATCTTTCAATACCTGGGCCGAGTCTTTGGCTAGCGCCGTTTTCAAGAGCTCCGCGTAATCACCCATCCCTTCAAACTCAGCCGTGAGCACATTCTCACCGATCGACCGCACCTCATATCGGTCGACATTCAATTCCTCGCCTCCAGCAAGCGCTTTTTCCAACTGCCCCTCCCCCAGAGCGCTGTAGTTTCGACCCTTGTAATGGAACGCCCCGTTCTCGTGACAGCGACCCAAACAAGTCATATGGCCAATTTCATCGTCCTCAAACGTTCCCTTCAAGTCCGCAATCAGCTTGTCCTGAGTTCCGGCGCACAGACAGGCCGACCCATTGCAAACATAGACTTTTTTCCCTTTGTTTTCGGGGCGAAGAAAATCATAGAACGTCGCCGTCCCGTAGACATTGGCCTTGCCCACCAGAAACTCGTTCGCGAGGCGTTCCAATTCCTCCAGCGAAGGGGATCCATCCGCCTCCGCACCCGCTAGGCCGATCTTGGAGAACAGATTCTCTTCCACTCCCTTGCGTCCACCTAGATCGCTCAAATTTTTCGACATGATCGGATCTAACCGAATCGCCGCTGTTTTTTAAAGAATGAACTACGTTAATTCTCTAATTCGCTATCGTTTGACGCAAATTTCCTATGACCCTCCGTCACGAATGCCGAGAATTCCGCCCAACGGGCTGACAACGAAACGTGGCTCACGATACAATCGCTTAGAATTCGATTCAGCTGCAGTTACTTCCTTGGAATCGACCACTACCCCGACTTGACTCATCGGTCTATTTAAGAGAAACTCCACTCCCTGACTGTACCCCAACATAGGAATCTTCTCTTTACTATTCTAACGATATTCGCGGTTGCTATCGTCTCAGTTTTGCTACGTCAAAACCGCGGGCCTGCACCCAATGATGCTGTGCCCGCCCTCAATCCTCCTCTGCAATATTCGGAGAATGCCAAAGGCCCGTTCCCACTTCTCAATGCTCCTACTATTCTCACTGGTCCGGCACAAAACTCGACGATCCAGGCGACCAAGCAAAATGAGGCGATATTAAGAGAGGAAACGATCCCCGACGAGAACAACTCCTTTCGCGCCACTCGCCGGCGCCTCGCTCAAAGCCCCGATTATCCATTCCCCATTCTCTACGAGGAGAAATTAGTGGAGGATCCAGTCAGTGACGTATCTCTCGTCGAATCCATCCGCTCGTACGTTGCAAACGAACTGGTTCTTTCCTCACGGACGCCAATCGAGATGTCCCGCCTTGTAACCCTCCTGGCAACCACCGAATGGCGCATCAAATCGGTTGCTGCTAATCAACTCGCCCTCACCTTAGTATGTGATCAGCTCGAGTTGGATACTGTAGCAGACGGACTGGCCACAATGCACTCACTAATCGAAGCATCCGCTGAGATCATTATTGAGCCCAATCGGCTGTTTCACCTCACCCCAACTGTGCCCAATGACCCAATCTTGAATCTCGATCTACTCTGGGGACTAGACAACGAAGAGGACAAAGACATCGATGGGCCGGAAGGCTGGGATATCGCCACAAATGCGGAGAACATAGTCGTTGCCATCATGGATTCCGGTATCCGCCACGACCACGAAGATCTGACCGACAACATGTGGAGGAATCCCGGGGAAATTCCCGACAATGGCATCGACGACGACGAAAACGGATACATTGACGACATACACGGAGCCAATCTAATCGACCCAAGCAAAACCTGGGAGGACGACAACGGTCACGGAACCCACGTAGCCGGAATCGTTGGCGCTTCCGGAAACAATGACATTGGAATCACAGGCGTCGCCTGGAATGTGCAATTAATGGCGGTCAAAGCTGCCAATGCATCTGGCGGGTTGACTCTCATCGACAGCATCGAAGCCATCGACTACGCCATCGACAACGGAGCTCATATCATCAATGCCAGCTGGGGCGGGCCTGGCGAATCCCCTTCGATCGAACTCGCTATCGAACGCGCCCTCGACAAGGGCATATTCTTCGTAACCTCAGCAGGGAACGATGCCATAAACATTGA
>JAUHWE010000528.1 GCA_030424825.1 Verrucomicrobiia bacterium | reverse complement strand
CCAATTGAGGCCTTCAATCGCATGCTGTCCGGATCGAAGTTGGAAATGGTGCGACACGAGCGGTCCGGCGTATACACGATTAAGAAGATCGGCGATTTGAAAATAAGCGCAGAGGTCGCTAGCGGTGTTGACGCAAGCAACTCGGTTAAAAATTAGCTTTTGATACTCAAAAAGAATTTATTAAACCTGATTAAGACATGCCCCCCGAATTCTCAGAACAAGCCCAATGGTATGCGGAACATATTGAACCTCATGAGGCTCAGATCCGTCACTGGCTTAAGAGTCGCTACGGTAGCCAGTGCGATGTGGACGATGTCGTTCAGGAGTCGTTGCTGAAGATCTTTAAGGCCCGTGAAAAAGGACAATTGAAATCTCCTAAGGCTTTTTTCTTTGCCGTGGCCCGGAATGCCGCAGTCGATAGTATGCGGAAAGCGAAAGTAGCAGTCACGGACTCACTCGTAGATGAGGAAATGCTGGAGATTATGGACGAAGGTGAGAGTGTGGACGAAGTGGCGGCCCGCAATCACGAGCTGGAAATTCTCACTCAGGCGATCCAAGCGCTTCCCGAACGCTGCCGACGGGTGTTCACATTGAGCAAGGTGTATGGAATGACTTATAACGATATTGCCCGAGACATGGGGATTTCGTTCAACACGGTGTCCGCTCAAATTGCGATCGGACTATCAAAATGCACACAGTATATGCGGCGTCATGGTCGCGATTGAGGAGGGTGAAGATGAATTTAGGTAATAACAGGAAGATGAAGGTAGGGCGAGAGCGTCCCGGTCCGCCGCTGCAAGTGTCAATACTTGGCCGCTCAGGTTTAGGCAGCCCTACCACTAGCGAGTACCTAGAAAGAATTTACGATGAGCGATAACGAAATAGAATTTCCGGAAGAGGGTCGTATCGACCGCGAGGCGGCGGAATGGGTCGCTAAAAGGGTCAAGGGCTTTTCCCCCAAAGAGCAGGACGCCTTTTTCGATTGGCTCGCTACGGATCCGCGGCACAGCGAGTGGTATGGTCGGCACATGAAGACCTGGAAGCAACTTAACCAGCTGGCCCAGTGGAAGCCCGAGCACAGCGAGCGACCCAATCAGGACTTGCTGAAATACTCGATCTCTCGCCACGGATGGATGTGGTTTGGGGGTATTGCCGCGACGGTAGTGCTGCTCTTCACTCTCTGGTTCTCGCAAAATTTGAATTTCTGGAGCCAGTTCGAAAATGTTAGAGAAAATTTAGTCGCGAACGAATATGAAAGCCACGTATTGCCGGATGGATCTATCGTGGAAATGAACCGTGGCGCAGCGTTAAAGGTCGATTATACACCCGAAATCCGTCGCGTGGAGTTGGTCTCCAGCGAGGCGCATTTCGATGTCGCTAAAAATCCGGATAGGCCCTTTATCGTTCATGCCCGAGGAGTCGATTTCCGAGCGGTGGGTACCGCTTTTAATGTACGGTTAAATGGAGATTCCGTAGAGCTATTGGTGACCGAAGGACGCGTGCAGATGACTGCACCGGATCCTGTTGCGGATCAAGGATCATCCAAACTGTCACGCTATGCACGCGACGTCGTCGCGGGGCAGCGGACAGTCACCTCGCTGAATGATGTAGGATCCTTGGCAGAGGTGGTAGAGGTTTCTGCAGTCGAAGCGAGCGAGCTTCTGGCTTGGAAGCCGAGAATGCTCGAGTTTAACGAGGTACCTCTGTCGGAAGTCGTCGAGGCGTTTAATCTTCTCAACACGGTCCAGTTAGAGATTGGCGATTCCGAGTTGGCCAGTGAACCCATCGTCGCTTCCTTTCAGACCGCCAATGTAAATCATTTTGTTGAATTGCTCGAATGGACTTTTGATGTGAAGTCCGAGCGGATCAGTGATGATCGAGTAGTGCTTCGTCGGCGGTAGCAATACTTTAGCTAAACCAACATCGTTACTATGATACAGAACGATTATCGAATGCGGATCACAGTAGCTCACTCGCTTCAGCGTGAGCAAAGTACTTTGTGTCCATTTCGCTCACGCTGAATAGAGTGAGCTATTTTTTCAGCTTATTCGAAATATTCTCAAATTTCTTTTAATAACCTTTACCCTATCAACCCGTCTTAGAGCGCAAAGGAAGCGTTCTAATGACAAAACAACTACGAAACCATGGCTATTGTGACGCATTGTCGAAGCACGATGGCCTTCGTATGTTTTCTCGTATCGTTCGTATTCCTGAGTGGTCAGCAGATTTTCGCTACGGCGGAGTCGGAGACTATGCGATTCGATATACCCGAGGGCCCGGCTATCAAGACCCTCAAGCTCGCGGCTCAACAGGCCGAGATGGAAATATTCTTCTCGGCGCTTGTGGTCCGGGGTGTGAAAACTCAATCTGTAAAGGGCGAATTTACTCCAGTCGAAGCGTTCAGTCTCATGTTGGCGGATACATCACTTGCCGTTTTTCGCCATGAGAAAAGCGGCGTATACGCAATCAAGGACACTGCGATTCCTGAAGTCGTGGAACCAAAACTGGATGAAACTAAACCCATGAATGAAAAGAAACAAAATATTAGTTCCTTTTTAAAAGGACTGATTACGCTCGCCGTTGCGAGCTCTCCAAATGCAATAGCTCAGGGAGATACGAAGAGCGAACAGATCTACGAACTCAGCCCCTTTACCGTTGAAGCGGATGAGATAGATGGTTACCGAGCCACTACCACTCTAGCGGGAACACGACTGAAAACCGATCTCAACGATGTGGCGAGCACGATAAGTGTATACACTAAGGAGTTTCTTGAAGATACCGGCGCTACGAATCTAGAGGAACTGCTCGTGTATACTACAGGGACCGAAGTGGCCGGTCGCGGAGGGAGTATGAGTGTGTCGGAACCGGCAGGCAATACTGGCCTAGATTTTTCATCGGAACGGTTTTCGGATAGCACTTCAACCCGCGTGCGTGGATTGGCCAGTGCGGATAACACTAGGGATTATTTTGGATCCATAATTCCTCTGGACTCCTATAACATTAGCCGCGTTACCATTAACCGAGGAGCCAATAATATCTTGTTTGGCTTGGGAAGTCCCGCAGGGATAATTGATAGATCGTTGGCTCGACCCTTGGGCGGTACGGCTAATGAAGTGTCAATTCGGGTGGATAAATACGGATCATTTCGCTCTAATTTTGACCTAAACCGAAGCTTTGCTGATGGCAAGGTGAATGCACGGCTGATGGGACTGTATGACTGGCGGGAGTTTCAACAGGATCAAACGTTTGACAAGGACCGAAGGGTATACAGCGCTGTAGACTTTCTTCCCACATCAAGCACCCGGATTAGGATGAATGTAGAGTTAGGCGACCGTGAAGGCAGCCCGGAAGTGTTAGACCCGCCTAGGGATCGGTTTACTCCTTGGTGGACTTCACTGAATCAGACTGCATACACTCCAGCTATTACGAATGCTGGTCCCTATTTGGATAGTATTTCCGGATTAGGTCCTGTTGTAACCTATGTTAATGGAGTGGGAGATGAAGATGCTGATTTTGCATTCATGGCCCTCAATCATGGAGCGGGTCTTCAAGGAACGATCATTGAGGAAGGGGATCCGCTGTTTGGTGTTGTGGATCCGTCACTGCATGGAAACTACAGGCCTCTCTTTTGGACTCCCACAGATAGGAATAATATCAACAAAGCTTTGGATGTGCCGCTTGCCGCGTTCTCAAGAAGCATACAAATTCTTGATCCTACGGTATTTGATTATAATAATAAATCTTTGTCTGGGAGGAATGATCGTAAATGGAACGATTTTGTAGCCTATAATGTTTCCATGCAGCAGGAGTTTATTGAAGGTGATGCTGGTATTGAACTGGCCTATGACCGCCAGGAATTCGACAGTGGTTATTCCGATATCATAGGAAGTGGAATTCGCCAAAGAAATATAGGTATAGATATAAACGAAAGCTATCCTGATGGGACACTGAATCCCAATTTTGGCCGCGCTCTCATTACTTCCCGACCCCGATGGAGCGAACGTTTCACAGAGGCGGAAACAAAACGAATCACGGCTTATTACAAATTCGATTTTGAAGAAAAATTCGGTGATAGCTGGGCGAAATGGTTAGGTAAGC
>JAUHWE010000527.1 GCA_030424825.1 Verrucomicrobiia bacterium | reverse complement strand
CATTTCCGCTGTCTGCGCAACCGTTTTGTGCCAGATGCACCGCTTGACCCATATGATGTGCTGGGGGTTTCGTCTGATGCGACCCAGCAAGAGCTGAAGACCGCCTGGCGCAAATTGGTGCGGGAAAACCACCCGGATCGGATGATCGCGCGGGGCGTGCCCGAAGAGGCCGTAAAACTGGGTGCCCTCCATGCACTGGCCGAACGTGAACATGTTTTTGGCGAAGAGCTTTTTGTTGTCCGGGTCGGTCAGGTCGAGATCGCGGCGCAGACCCTTGGAAATGCGGGTGACGAACTCGTTTTTCTTAACGATGGTCTCAATGTCTTCGAACATCGCCTCGCATTCGTGCGGATTAATGCCCAGCGAGCTGATCATGTAGAGCAGCGAGTCCGCATGGATATTCTCTTCGTGGCTGTGGCGACCGAGAACGAGCTTGAGCTCTGGAGCGGTTACGCGCTCGCGAATCACGTGTATAACGTTATCCCCTACAATGCCTTCGGCGGCAGAAAAATAGCCCACACCCATCATGATGATCCAACGCTCGATGTCGGAAACGACCGAGTGGTCCTTCCACTGCTCGATGTCGCGGTTCATGATGATGTCCTCCGGCTCCCAGTGGTTCGCCTTCATGGTTTTGTACAAGTCGTAGGCCCAGTGGTACTTGAGCGGAAGCAGATTAAAGCACATGGATTGGCGGCCGTTAATGACGCGCTTTTCCTTGAAAGCTTTCTCCGCTTTCTCTTGGTCTAAAAGGAAGGTTTTATTGCCGACTGTATACGTTTTATCCATGTGAGGAATGAATGGTGGGTGAAGTGTGAATTGACGGTGTGGAAATGGCTTTAAACTGCTGAAAGGGAGCAAAAAGGAACACAATCACCAAGGACTGGCGAATGTAAGTTATTTTAAGTTATACACCTCTTGCTAACCACTAGATGGTGTGCCCCTTTAGAAGAAGACCACAAGATATTGTGATACTTTTTGCGACGTCAACGAGTTTGTATCGTTTTTTCTAGCGAATTTTCGGCCAAAGTGAGGGGTCTATCTCGCTAACAAGCTTATCTACAATAGCTTGTCTGAAAATGGAGGAACTCCTAAAAAAAATGCGCAATTTTTCGCGAGTTGAGAGCGGCTATTCGGATGCGTTTTCGATTTCCGCTGGAACCGCTTCTTCGCGCTTCGGAGTCTCGCGAAAAACGCTCTTTTTCGGATCGGAAATGGGACCGGTTAAGCGGACTTCGAAGATGCCGGTGAAAAGGTCCAACACTCTTCCGCCTATGTTGAGGAAGGGCACTGAATCGACAACCGAGCGGAGTGGCTGGAGGCGTGCCCTAAAATCGAGCTCGTCATCTTTGAGATCGTACTTACCACTGCTCTTGATTTGAGCGATGGGACCGACGAGTCGAAGCTCCGGAAATTCCACGTACCGTTTCTGTACGTTGAAAACGCCTTCTGCTCCGCTGAACTTGAGGGTGGCAATCGGAAGCCCTGCGCTATCTAGGGCCCGAGAAATCCCGCCGAGAAGCGGGAGGTCGGTCAGCTTGGCTCCAGAAATTTGATACGTCCCTTGGCCCTCGTAGGAAAGCGAGTCGCCGACCTTTCCCTTGCCCTCAAAATGGAGGTTGGTAGTGCCACCGTAGGCAGAAAGCTCATCCGCAGTGATTCCGTGAGCCGAGCTGTCTGGGTCATTGGCCCGGAAGTAGGCGGCGGACGCTTTCAGGGTGTCTCCGAAACGGGCATCGCTGAGGGTGACGCTCAAATCGATGTTCTCGTTTCGGACAGTGGCGTTAGCGTTGACGGTCCCGCCTGCCAGACGGGCTTTGGCGGAAGGAATGTCAGCCCGTCCGTTGCCGACTCTGACGATTGCGTTGAGCGAATCGAGCGGGTAGTCGTAGTAGTTGAAGGCGTTGTCGGTATCGATCTGCAGATCGACATCGTAGGTGAAGCGATCCTTGTGCATGGTGCTGGCGGAGCGGGCGACTACCTTGGGCGGGACCGTGTATCCATAGGGTTCGAGGATTTCCTCAACGCTGTCACGAACTTCGTAGATGAGGTCTGGGCCGATGCTCAGATCGATCGTCGATTCGGCATCGAGCCAAAGAGCGGTCATCTTATAGATTCCGTCGCGCGGGTCTTCGGCAATTGAGAACTGGCCGTCGCCCACAATGGAACCTTCCTTACGTGTCAGCGTTAAATTATAGAGATCGATGTACCGCTGTAGGATGAACATGTGGGTTTCGATCTCCTCCATCGGGTGACCGCGGATTTCGAGGTCCTTGCAGATGCCGTAACCGGTTAGCCACAGGGTTTCTGGTCGTTTGATAATTTGGCTGGAGTCCATCAAGCAGTAGAAACCTTCTTCAGGAAATTGAAAATTGGACCAAAGTTCTGTCCACCAAGGGTCCGGAATCCAGCCATTGACGGTGTTAGGATTGAACAGTCCATCTATTAAAAGACGTCTCCGCTTGGTTTCCAAATCCAAGCTGACGGACAGGCGTCCTTTCTGTTTTCCGCTACGTAGCCACAGATTGGGGACTTCGAGCTGGTTGCCACGAAGGGTTGCTTGGGCGATCGCCCGATCAAAAGGAGCCTCCAGCGAGATCAGCCGTCCCACTTCGAGGGTGGCGTCCACGGATGTGGGTTTAAGCTTTCCATCGAATTGGGCAGAGACCTGGAGATCGGGCGGGTCGATGACCTGGGCCAAGCCTTCAATGGGGAGCTTGCCGATATTGGGGGTCATCTGTTTGGCCAGCCCTATGGCGAGTTCAACGAGTCCCTGTGTCGGGGAACCGGTCAGTTCAACGGTCGCGGTTTTGGACGTCGGGTTGGCGACCGTGGAAAGTTTCCAGGAAGAGTCGACGATTTGAAAATAGCCATCGGCCTGCCAGGACTCCGCGTCGACAGGATGGAGAGCGAACGAAAGGCTTGAGGCGAAATCTCTTTCCTGGCCGCCCGAGCCAATCGACACCTGAGCATGGCTCGGCTGCCAATTTTCGGCGGTGGGAAATTGGGGCCAATGAGCCTCCATCTCGATGTTATTGACGACGGTGTTCTTAGGTGCGCTGATGGCGCCAATGCGGGTGCTTACCGATGCGGACCCACCCAGAGAGGCGTGAACGTCCACAAGAACTTCTTCGGCGGAAGCCTTGCCCGGCCACTTTCCGTCAAGGGCGGTGATGACCGCGCTTGCGGATTGGGGACCTTTGCGCGGCGCCTCAACCCGGATCCTCGCTTCGAGTCCGTTGACCTGGGCTAGGGCCGCTTTGATCTCCGACGCTTTTTTGTAAAAGGTGACGAGCTGCTCGCTCAAGGGTTTGGGCGTTTCGGGAGTCTTCCGAATCGTCAAGATTGCTGGATCGACAATTCCGTTGATACTAACCCGGGCACTTCCAAACCGGAGTTTGGATTGCTTGACCACCCAGCCGTCCCGTTGATTTCCCACTCGAAGGTCGATCTGGTCAACCTGCGCTTCAGGGACACCCGATTTCGAAAGCAGGGCGGGAGTGATGAGGGCCCCGTTGATGACATTGAGTTCTGTCATGCGGGCTTTGCCGAAAAGGAGCAAGGCTCGGTCGACTTTCAGGCTGATGCGGTCGGCGCGGGCGATTTCGGACTGTAGATCGGTCGAATAGATTTTTGGATGGTCGATGGTGACGCGGCCATTGGGCTGTATCCGAATCCCCGACATGCTCATCGTGGCTCCTTGGGCCTTGAGCTCTTTTTCCAGCAGCCGGACGAGGAAGTTCGGCATAGGGGCTTCGTCGATGGTAATCGAATAGGCGATTAGGCAAACGATGAAAGCGAGGAGGGCGACTCCGATCGTGTAGAAGCAGTCAAGGGTTGCCTTGCAGACGAGACAAGTGCTGCGCCAGGCCAGTTTCCGCTTTGATTTTCCCTCGGTTCGCAATGTGTTCCCCTCTTATTGCTGCGGAGTCTCGGGACTACTCGGTTCTTCTCTAGCAGAGGGTAGAGGCGGGTCGGGATTGAATGGCTCCTCGGGGATCGGGCGTTTTATTCGGTCAAAAACAATCGAGCTAAAGGCGTCTATAAACGGCTGCCGAAATTCGAAGACCGTATCTATTTCAATGGAGCCTCCGATGAGCAGG
>JAUHWE010000526.1 GCA_030424825.1 Verrucomicrobiia bacterium | reverse complement strand
AGCGAAGCAGAGAATCTATGGGAAGTCCGAAGAAAGTGTAGCGGGGCGATGTTTGCGCTCGGGAACGCCAAGTTGAACGAAGATATCGTAGTCCCACTTGAAAGTCAGATTCGATTTGCGGACTCCCTTAGGAAATTGCGGAAAAAGTGGAAGTTGCCAATGCCTACATTTGGTCATGCGGCTGACGGGAACTTGCATGTGAATATCATGTTCCACCGCGAGGTTCGAGAGGAGTGTATTCGAGCCGAAGGAGCCGTTCAGGATCTCATGAAAACCGTAGTTGCCCTGGGAGGTACCATTTCAGGTGAACATGGGATCGGATTGGCCAAATCACCCTTTCTTCGCATCGCTAGGAATCCAGCGGAGATATCCGCCATGCAGGCCATCAAAAACGCCCTCGACCCAAACGGAATTCTCAACCCGGGAAAAATGTTCGAGCCTTACCACGTCTGGAAAAAGACGCCCATAACGGTCAATCTTCCTTGGGACAAGAAACCGATCCTGAAAAGCTAGATCACGAAACGGGTCTACAATTCGTTTTTCGCTTCGTTGCGAGCCCAGTCGAGCCAAGGGAGAAAGGCCTCAATATCGGAAGTTTCGACGGTGGCGCCTCCCCAGATTCTTATGCCTAGCGGCGCGTCGCGGTAGGAACCAAAGTCATACGCGACTCCCTCTTCTTCGATCTTCGAGATAAGACTCTTTGCGAAACGGGTTTGGTCTTCAGTTGAAAGTGCTCCGTACCAGGAATCGGCAAATTTAAGGCAGATCGATGTGCTGGATCTTTGCGAGGGATCCGCAGCTAGGAATTCGATCCAGTCGCTTTTCGCCACCCAGTTCTCGACCGCTTTCAAATTTGCTTGGGATCGCTTAATCAGCTCAGGCAAGCCTCCAAAGTTTTCGGCCCAACGCAGTCCGTCAACCGCATCTTCCACGCATAGCATGGAGACCGTATTGATCGTCGCGCCTTCAAAAATTCCCTTAATCAGCTTACCACCTTTTGCCAAACGAAAGATCTTCGGAAGGGGCCAGCTGGGGGTGTAGCTCTCTATCCTCTCAATCGCCCGAGGGCTTAGGGCAATCATCCCGTGGGCGGCTTCACCCCCCATGACCTTTTGCCAAGACCACGTCACAACATCGAGCTTGTCCCAGGCGAGGTCCATGGCGAATGCGGCGGACGTAGCGTCGCAAATCGTAAGACCCTCCCGATCCGATGAAATCCAGTCCCCGTTAGGAACTTTAACCCCTGAGGTGGTTCCGTTCCAGGTGAATACGACATCGTTGGAAAAATCGACTTTCGAAAAGTCAGGCAACTGTCCGTAGTCAGCGGTTAAGGTGTTTACCTTTTCCAGTTTCAGTTGTTTGACGACATCGGTGACCCAACCCGCCCCAAACGATTCCCAGGCGAGCATGTCGACCCCTCTCGCTCCGAGAAGCGACCAGAGAGCCATCTCTACCGCTCCGGTATCTGATGCCGGAACCAAACCGCAAACGTAGTCGTCGGGTATGCCCAGGATGGCCTTTGAACGATCGATTACCTCCTGGATTCTCGCTTTAGAATCTTTAGCCCGATGCGAGCGCCCCACCAGAGCGTTCTCCAGGCTGGCAAGTGACCAGCCCGGTCTTTTGGAACAAGGCCCAGAAGAGAAAAACGGGCGGTTTGGCTTTTGTGTTGGTTTCATCGATTTTGAAAAAGAAGCCTGCCGGTTATCGAATTGATTATCGAGTGTCAATATTCGTAGCTTAAAAATTCGTATCAGCTACTCTAATACGAAGTATCGTCAAGGGTGGTGAAGTCGATAATGGTGTGGCTAATGTCACCTCTGTGTATGAGTTCTCTATCGGAAATCTTGTCTTGGGCCATTGTTTCAAGGGGATGGTAGTCGAATTGAAAGGAGTTTCCTTCTCGTTTGAAAAGCGAACGGGATACCGTCCGAGCCGCTCGGGCTTTAACGATGCGAGCCTTTTCCATATTCCGGCAAGGGAAGTTGAAACTGTGCACGACCCCATAGGAAGTGGGGGCTGCCTCGGTGATTTGGGTCACCTGAGTCTCTAGAATTTTGGCGGCGTGCCGAAGGTGCTTGTCCATTTCTTCAGAAAGCGGTTTTGCGCGTTCCCCAATCGTCTTAAATTGATCGGGATCCAGATACAGGGAAGCGGCGAAAGCGGGGAGCCTCTGAAGGGCGCCTTCGAGTGCCGCCCCAATCGTGCCTGAGGAAGCAATAAAGCTCAGGCCCGCATTGTGCCCAATATTGATGCCTGAGACAACTGCATCGGGTGGTCCGGCACAAAGATGCTCCAGGGCGATATTGACACAATCGCTCGGAGTTCCCGTCAACTTGTACGCTAGGCAAGGGAAGTTGTCTACTGCTTCCAGCTGTACCGTTCCTCGCCTGCTCATCGCCTTTCCAATCCAGCTTTGTTCGCTTGCGGGAGCCGCCACGAGGACATCGTGAGATTTTGAAAAGACGTCGGCCAACGCGATTAAAAAGGGCGAATCGATACCGTCGTCATTTGAGAGAAGAATTTTCATCGGCAGGCAATGAGGATACCTATTAATGAAAAAGGCCAGAGCAACCTGCTCTGGCCTTTGAATTCGTTAAAAGCGTTTTGAACGATTATTCGGCGGCCTTTGCCGTTTCAGTCTCTTCGTCGGATTCTGATTCTTCCGCTTCGCCTTCTCCTTCGTTCGAGGATGCTTTGCGTGCTTCGAGTTCCTCAAGAGCTGCTTTTCGGCTAAGGCGAACACGGCCTTTTTCGTCGATTCCGATGCACTTGACGACCATCTCGTCACCTGGCTTGCAGACATCCTCGGTGCGTTTAACGCGGAAGTCTGCGAGTTCGGAAATGTGTACCAGTCCTTCTTGACCGGGAAGCGCTTCGACGAAGCAACCAAATTCCTTAACCGCCTTAACGACGCCTCGGTAGATCTTGCCCTCTTCGATTTCACCACAGGCGAGATCGATTTCCTGAATGGCCCGATTCATGGCTTCTTCGCTGGTAGCGTAGATGTTCACCTTGCCGCTATTGTCGTCATCGATATCAAGCTGAGCTCCGGTGATTTCAACGATACGGCGGATATTTTTGCCACCAGGACCGATAAGTGCGCCGATCTTTTCTGGGTTGATCTGGACCGTAGTGATACGAGGAGCGTTCTCGCTAACGTTCTCACGTGGCTTGTCGATGGCTTCTGCCATAGAGTCCAGAATTGCGATACGGGCGTCTCTGGATTGAGCGACGGATTCGCGCATGATGTCGAACGGCAGGCCGTTGATCTTGAGGTCCAGTTGGAATCCGGTGATTCCGTTGCGGGTACCTGCGATCTTGAAGTCCATATCGCCGAAGTGGTCTTCCTCTCCGAGAATATCGGTGAGTAGGACGTGCTTGGCGATCTTGCCATCGGCTCCATTCTCGGTAACGAGTCCACAGGAAATACCTGCAACAGGGTCAGAGATTGGAACCCCAGCATCCATAAGGGCTAAGCAGCCGCCGCAAATCGACGCCATCGAAGTGGAGCCGTTTGAAGACATAACTTCAGACACGATACGAATCGAGTAGGCGAAGTGATCTTCAGCAGGAACGACTGGGAGCAGTGAACGTTCCGCCAAAGCGCCATGTCCGATTTCACGCCGTCCGGTGAAGCCAAAGCGACCCGCTTCCCCTACCGAAAAGGGAGGGAAATTGTAGTGTAGCATAAATGACTTTGATTCGGGGCCTCCTGTGACCGCGTCGAGTCGTTGTGCTTCGTTCGTTGGGCCGAGTGTGGCAAAAACCAGCGCTTGGGTTTCTCCGCGAGAGAAAAGAGCGGAACCGTGTACGCGTGGGAAAAGGCCCACTTCGCTCTTCAGTTCACGAAGCTCTTTGGGTCCGCGTCCACCGGAACGTACTTGAGTTTCGAGAATAGGGGCACGGTAGGCTGCTTCCTGCATCTCTTCCATCGCCATCGAAAGTTGAGCGGGATTGTAGTTTTCCTCGCCGAGTTTTTCTTTGAGAGCTTCTCCGGCCTTTTCCTTAAGAGCGTCCATCTTGGCGTTGCGCTCTTGTTTGTCTCCGAGGCGAGCTGCCGCGTTAACATCTTCGCCGATCAGGCTCTCTACGAACTTTCTCACTTCTGGATCCAAT
>JAUHWE010000525.1 GCA_030424825.1 Verrucomicrobiia bacterium | reverse complement strand
GAACCGGCCCGCGAGGCCTTCTTCGCCCGGACTTTAAATCATAGTCAGAAATGAGGGTTAAACGGAAAATCGTAAACGCTTCAATTCTCTTAGCCCTATTATCGCTTCTCGGCGCACGGTCGGGGGCTCAACCCTATGGCGAGGCCGACACCGGACAGCCCGGTGACGCCATGATCCAAGCCTACTTGGCCACGCAAGCGAACCGGATCCACGACACATTTCTTGAAGGGGTGGAAACGAAAGAGGAATGGTTGGACAAGAAACCAGCCTACCGAGAAGAGCTCCTTCACATGCTCGGACTTTCTCCCTTGCCTGAAAAATCGCCACTGAAAGCCACCGTCACGGGAACGCTGGAAGGCGATGGTTTCGCAGTCGACCTGCTGCACTACCAAAGCAAGCCAGGGCTGTATGTAACGGGAAACCTCTACCGCCCTGCTAACCACAAGCCCGGACAAAAGCTCCCAGCGATCCTCTATGTCTGCGGCCATGGATCTCGCGGTAGAAACGGGAACAAAACCACTTATCAATCCCACGCCATTTGGTACGCAAAGCATGGATACATCTGCCTGGTTGTGGACACCTTGCAAATGGGAGAGATCGCAGCTATCCACCACGGCACCTACCGGGAGAATCGCTGGTGGTGGCACTCACGGGGCTATACTTCGGCGGGCGTTGAATGCTGGAACGGCATTCGTGGCATCGACTACCTCGTTAGCCGGCCCGATGTGGATCCAGATCGGATCGGCTTAACCGGAAGAAGCGGTGGCGGAGCCGCCACGTTCTGGATAGCGGCTGCCGACGAAAGGGTTAAAGCCTCTAGCGCGGTAAGCGGAATGGCCGACCTTCCCTCCTATATAAATAACCGCACCATTAATGGACACTGCGACTGCATGTTTATGTACAACACCTATGAATGGCCTTGGGCCCGGATTGCGGGTCTATTGTCTCCCCGACCGCTTTTATTCGTGAATGGAGACATCGACCCGATCTTTCCCATGGACGCAAACCACAGGCTCATCAATCGCATGGAATCGATCTACAGTCTGTTCGGCGCGGGCGATCAGGTAGACAGTGTTGTTAGCAAGGGAGGGCATTCTTCTCGGGAAGATATTCGCAAGGCTACTTACCGTTTCATGAACATCCATTTAAAGAATGATCCGAGGACCGTATGGGACAGCGAAGTCGATCTGGTTACGGGACCTCGCGGGAATGAAGTTCATCCAATCGACCCGGTAAAACTCAGAGTCTTCCCGACGGACTCGGATATTCCCGCAAACGAACTCAATACAACGATAGACGAGCACTTCGTGCCCCTTGCAGACCTAGAATCCCCAACTAATGGAGAATTCGGCAGATGGAAAAAACAGTTAGTCAGCTATCTTAGAAATGTAACCTTCAGAAGCTTTCCAGATCGGATTCCCGCAGCGATCCCCCAAGGCATCGATGACTCAGCGAGCCAAACAATTGAAACCGAACCAGGGATCAAGATTCAATTAATCCCTTCAGAAAACAATTCGACCTTACGGGAGATAAAACGCTTGGTTCTCATCGTCGGTCCCCACGATCAAGGATTGAAATACGAAGAGACTGTCGGGGACGCCGTTTTTTACTGCGAGCCAAGGGGTACCGGAAGCACACGCTGGACAAGGAAAAATCCCCCGAACTATGTGGAGCGCTCCCATGTTTTGCTGGGAAGAACCGTCGATGAGGGTCGCATCTGGGACATCGCCGCAACCGCTCGTTTTTTAAAGGAGAAACAGGGAGGGAAAATCCCGCTCAACGTAGTCGGCTTCGGGTCCGCCGCCACGCTTGTGGCCTACGCGGCTTTGTTCGAATCAGAAATCGACGGTGCTCTCCTAATCCAACCTCATTCCTCTCACATGGAAGAAGGCTGCCCTCCTCTGCTAAACGTGCTGCGAGTTTGCGATGTCCCACAAGTCATTGGCGCCCTCGCTCCCAAACCCGTGAGCCTTTTGGCCGAGAAGGATTCTAGTTTGGCAAAAACCGTTCGCGAAATATACTCAGCAGCGGGAGCGCTAAAACATCTGGAACTCAACAATCGACTATAAGCCATTCCAACAATTAGGCAGACTACCCCTAGAGTGAACTAAGCCTCCTCTTCGATCTGCGGATCGTTTAGCCCAAGAATTCTGGTCTGGTGAACCCAACGAAATCTAACCTATCGCCATCTCCCTCACCTATTGGAAAAAGATATGTCTTCCCCATTTCCACTGATCGTCCTGGCATTGGCAGGCGCCCTTTTTCTTAGCTCATGCGAACCCGCTAACAGATGGGTGGAGCCGAAACAAAGTGTACCCTCCGGACTCATCTCTGTCGGTATTGGAAGGGTAAACATCACCCCCTCAGATCCGATTCGAATGAGTGGATACGGTGGGCGGACTGGTTTGTCGACCGGAGCGGCGGGACGGCTTTGGGCCAAAGCGATCGCTATTGGTGAAGGCCAGGAAACAGCCATCCTCGTCACTCTCGATCTCATAGGCGTTCCTTCCTGGCTGACGGCCAACGTCGTGACGGAACTCGGAATCCCGGAGGCGAACCTCGCACTTTGCGCGACTCATACGCACTCGGGGCCGCACCTCCGTGACGTGTTGAATCCGATCTTCATGGAAGACATTCCTTCCGATCATTGGGCAACCATCAACCGCTATTCGGATGCTCTGACGGCAAAGGTTGTGGAAGCTTGCCAGCTGGCATTGAACGATCGTCAGCCGGGGCGCCTTTCCTGGGGACAGGGTGAAGTCGGATTCGCCGGAAACCGTCGCGTTCTTGAAAACGGCCAATGGACGGGATTTGGGACTCAGGCCGATGGACCCGTTGACCATTCGCTACCTGTATTGAAGATCACTGACTCGGAGGGGGCGCTTCGTGGGATTCTAGCTAACTACGCCTGCCATTGCACCACCCTTGGTGGCAGCTTCACCGACATCCACGGTGATTGGGCGGGTGAAGCCCAAAGACTCCTCGAAGAACGCTATCCGGGGACTTCTGCGATGATCGCTATCGGTTGCGGAGCGGACTCCAACCCGAATCCCCGTGGCACGTTTGAGGATGTCGAGAAGAATGCTCTCAGTCTCGTGGACGAAGTGGAACGAGTTTTAAATACCCATCTCAATCCACTTACCCAGATACCGAATACGGAGATCGACCATATTACTCTGCCCCTCGACCCCTTGCCGCAAAGAGAATTCTGGGAAGCCCACGCCGCTTCGGACATCAAGACGGCCTACTACGCGCAGCAGATATTGAAACGACTCGATGCGGGCGAATCTCTACCGACTTCCATCGACTACCCTATCCAAACGTGGACCTTTGGGAAGAATCTAGCCATGGTATTCCTAGCGGGCGAAGTGGTGGTCGACTACTCGATTAAACTAAAGGAACGTTTCGATGCCAATCGCATCTGGATTAACGCCTATGCCAACGCTATTCCCTCCTACATTCCTTCGCGGCGCTTGTACGATGAAGGAGGATACGAAGTCGATCGTTCGATGTACTACTACGACAAACCTGTTCGACTGTCGCCAGATACGGAGGATCTCGTTTTGGACGAAGTACTACAGCAACTTCCCCATGACTACTATTCCGATCAAACCTTGAGCCTTATTCCCGCCCCAATTTCTAAGGAAGACGCGCTCTCGACCATGGAGATCCATCCGGATCTCCAGATCGAACTCGTCGCCGCCGAACCGCTAACTTCGGACCCGATCGACATCGCCTGGGGAGCGGATGGACGCTTGTGGGTCGTAGAAATGGCGGACTATCCTCTTGGCATCGAAGGCCAAAAACGAGGAGGGGGACGTATCCGTTTTTTGGAAGACTCCGATGGGGACTCGATCTACGACCAGTCGACGCTCTTCATGGATAGCATACCCTACCCCACTTCCGTTTTTCCATGGAAAGACGGCGTGCTCATCACTTCGCCGCCCGACCTGCTGTTTGCTCGCGACACCGATGAGAATGGAATGGCTGATACGATTTCCACGCTCTATACCGGATTCAACCGAGGAAACCAACAGCACCTGGTCAATGGAATGCACTGGGGACTCGATGGCTGGATCTATTTGGCCAATGGAGACAGTGGTGGAAACATTCGGGCAGTGAATTCCGACCAA
>JAUHWE010000524.1 GCA_030424825.1 Verrucomicrobiia bacterium | reverse complement strand
GAATCTATCACCTCGAACGATGATTGGGGTTCCAGTGCGAACGCTACCGAGATCGAAACGATCGCTGACAGCGTCGGAGCCTTTCCCTTTGAAACGGGTTCCAAAGATGCCGCTTTCCTAGTTACTTTGGAACCGGGACTTTATACCGTGCACCTGACCGGACCCAATGATTCAGTAGGCGTATCGCTCATCGAACTCTACGAAGTTTTAGATCCCACACCATAACCCCGATTGACCGGGGGCTTGCAGGGCTCGCCTCGCCGCGGCCCTGCGAGCTTTTGGGTAACCGAGCCCCCACCTTTCCACGCCTGAAAGAGGAAATAGGTGCCCTGCCTTTCCGCATTCTCTGTGTTTCTGAAGAGATTCGGTTCCAGTTTGCTAGGAAAAGGTCCACTGGCTCGGTGTGGTTCATGGGCGACTGCGTTGAGAAGACTCTGATAAGATTAGGGCACCCACGTGTCCCCTGGTTTGTGGACATCAGTTGAGTGCTCCGATAGGGGGGAGAGACCTGGAATTCATCGTCATTCTAAATTCCTTCCGAGCACATCATTTGAGGATAAGGCCTTTGAGCGCTCGCAAACCAAATTTTCGCTTGCCAAGATTCCTCTATGATGGCGTTTTGTTCGCCTGTTTATGGGGCCGTAGCTCAGTTGGAAGAGCGCCTGCATGGCATGCAGGAGGTCGTCGGTTCGATCCCGATCGGCTCCACCAAGCTTGATTTCCGGTCTGGACGAGGAAGAGCTAACCTCAACGGTTCAAAACCACATACGGGGGGCAGCACTACATTCTCCGCGGTTGCAGTGCTCACAATGCGTTTAGAGAAGGTGTAGCTAAAGCTACTCGGTCAGTCTGCTGGCGGCCTTCAGGTCTCGGTGGGGTACGGTGCGAACGAAGATAGTACTTTTACCGAAAATGGATTTGGTCGGCCCGCCGACCTCAAAGCTTATCACGGCGAATTTTATGGGGTTTGCATGATCTTGGAATCGTGCGGATTCCAGCTAGGGAATACCCAGAGTTTCTACCGTAAGTATGGGTTGTTAACGAAGAAATACGTACATATACTTAATTAAATTACCGTGCGGGCGATACTACAGATTGGTGCGAAAGGCCATCAATACACTCTGGTGGTCTGCGCCTAGTGTACGGAATTAGGAATTTTATGAACGATGTAGAAAAGAAGCGTTGGCCAGACTGATTAGCAGCTTAAGGGGGGATATGAGTAACGAAGCTTACAAACTTTTCAATGCCATTACTTTAATTGTAATGACAGCTATTTGCCTGGCTTTAGAGAGTTGTGCGTCTATAGCGGCAGGCTCTCAGTCTGACCGCCTACGGTCTGAGCCGATTAAACCGCTACCACTAAAACTAAACCTCGATGAGTCGAAGGTGGAACTTGGTCGCGAGCTCTTCCACGAAACAAGACTTTCAAAGGACAATACTGTATCCTGCGTTAGCTGTCACGATCTCGATAATGGAGGGGGAGACCAGCGAGTCCACTCGATAGGGATTTACAACCGGCTAGGAAAATTCAATGCTCCGACGGTTTTCAATAGCGGGTTCAACTTCAAGCAATTCTGGGACGGTCGTGCAAATAGCTTAGAAGAGCAGGTGGCCGTTCCTATTCATAACCCTGATGAGATGGGTTCGAACTGGAATGAGGTGGTGGCCAAATTGAGCGCATCGACAGACTATCAGCGAAAGTTCCGGTCCATTTATGCAGATGGCATCCAGGCGGAGAATATAGCCGATGCGATCTCAGAATTCGAACGGTCTCTAGTAACTCCAAATTCACGATTCGACCAGTATCTTCGTGGTGATGAGTCAGTGCTGACGGAGGATGAATTGCGTGGATACAGGAAGTTCAAGGAATTCGGGTGCGTCTCCTGTCACCAGGGAATCAATGTAGGTGGAAACATGTACGAAACCTTGGGGGCTATGTTCAACTACTTCGAGGCTCGGGGCAATATAACGAAATCAGACTACGGGCGCTACAATGTCACCGGACGGGAACAAGATCGTTATGTCTTTAAAGTGCCTGGCCTGCGCAACGTTGCGCTCACGGCTCCGTACTTCCATGACGGTTCCGCAGAGAAGCTGGAGGATGCCGTGGCCATCATGGCGGAGTTCCAGCTAGGCATCTGGTTGGAACCAAAGGATGTAAGTGACATCGTTTTGTTCCTTAACACCCTGACGGGCGAATATGAGGAGGGTGGCAAATGAATCGAGTCTTCTCTGTCCTAGCATTAGCCGGCTTGGTGGCGGCTGCCCTTGTCCACCTCTATTCAAAGACGAGGCATCTTTCCTTGCCTGAAAATAGCGAGTACGAGAAACTTTTGAATGATATCCGCGTATTGGATACAAATATGACTGATGATGTCCTTAAGGCGAGAATTCGCATTTTGGAACATTACGATGGGATGACTGAGAGACTGGTAAGGGTGAGAGAGTTGATGTTGAAGCTTGAAAACTTGCCGCCTCTGTTTTCGGAGGAAGAACGAATTGTAGCTGCTGAAAAAATTCGATCGTTGAAGTCGCTGTACGCCCAGAAAGAGCAGCTTGTTGAAGATTTTAAATCCCAAAATTCTGTATTAAATAATTCGTTGCGATATATACCAATAGCGGGTCGCCGGCTTAATAAAGTGTTTTTGGAGGACGATGTAGAACCCTTCGTGAAAAGCAAGGTTGGCTACCTTCTGAACCATGTTCAGACCTTCAGCTTGTTCGCATCGGAGGATTTAGTGGCCCCGATCCAATCTTCGGTCGACGACCTGAACCGCTGGGTTGAGGAGAATCCCGGCCACCCGCTGAGATTGGGTGTTAAAAGCTTGAGCGTGCATGCCGCCTCGATTCTGCAGCGAAAGCCGATCGTAGAGCGTATTACGGGAGAGCTGCTGGGCTTGCCAACCCGGAGTTACATCGAAGATTTACGTCGGCTCTACGATCAACGGTTTGAGATAGGCTTTCAGGAGAGCGGTCGTCACCGTTTGGCTCTCTTTACCTTTTGCGGCCTGCTGTTGTCAGCGATCGCGGGACTGATCTTCCTGTTGTGGCGCGGTAAGGAGCAACTGGAATTTCGAGTGAAGGAACGGACAAGCGACCTCGTTCAAAAGACGGATGAGCTAGAGCGGGAAATTGCGGAGCGGCAGCGAATCTCCGAGGAGAGGGACGAGGCTAAATGGGAACTCGTCAAGGCTTCGCGCCTGGCGGGGATGGCGGAGATCGCGTCCAACGTGCTGCACAATGTAGGTAACGTGCTAAACAGTGTCAATGTGTCGGCGAGCGTCGTTGCCAGCCAGGTGAGAAAGAGCCGCGGCCCCAGCCTCAACCGGGTATGCCAGCTGCTCGCGGAGCACCAGGGGAATCTGGGAGCGTTTATCGCCAGCGACCCGAAAGGGCAGCAGATACCGGATTACTTGGAAGCCCTCGATCGGCAGTTGGCCGGAGAGCGCGACGACATAGTTGAGGAGCTCGGCGTGCTAACGAAAAACATCGAGCACATCAAGGAAATCGTCAACATGCAGCAGAGCTACTCCAGCACCTCGGGGGTGGTTGAAGTGGTGGACATGGGTGCCTTAATCCGGGAGGCGGTCAAAATGAGCAGTGTTTCGCTCGACAAGCACGAGATCGAGCTGGTGGAGGAGATCGACGAAGACCTTCCCCCGGTGAGCACAGACCGGCACAAGGCGCTTCAGATTTTCGTCAACTTGTTGCGCAACGCCAAGCATGCTTGCCTAGACTCCGGCAACCCGGCCATGCGGATCGTCATTCGGGTGAGCCAGGAGGATGACCAGATCTGTATCTTGGTAAGAGACAACGGAGTGGGCATTGCCCCTGAGCATTTGAAGCGCATTTTCAACCACGGCTTTACGACGAAGAAGAATGGGCACGGGTTTGGGCTGCACAGTGGCGCCAATGCTGCCAAGGATATGGGTGGCACACTGAATTTCGAGAGCGAGGGCCTAGGCAAGGGCGCGACGTTCACTTTGAAGCTGCCCCTCGGGGAGGCCGCGTTGATGGAGGAGGCCGTGTGAGCTGGAGAGCTTTAGGAAAAGAGTTAGTGGAACTGGGCCAGAAGGGCTTGCCTCGGGGAGGCGAGCAATTCGGAGGAGTGAAAAAATTAGATAGGTCGATTGATCTC
>JAUHWE010000523.1 GCA_030424825.1 Verrucomicrobiia bacterium | reverse complement strand
GCTCGTGCTTATGGTTGCCTCGCCACTCCCCACGTACTCATTTTCGACAAAGAAAGAAAGCTGCGCTACAACGGACGTTTCGACGACTCCCGCTTTCCCGACCCCGCTACTGTGAAGCATCCTGACGCCCGCAACGCAGTCGAAGCTCTCCTTGCCGGCGATCCGGTTCCCATCGAAACCACCCGCCCTCATGGCTGCTCCACCAAGTGGAAAGAACGCAATGAGCATGTCGTAGAAGAGGAACAAAAGTGGCGGTCGATCGAGGCGACCATCGAAAAAATCGATGCCACCGGCGTGGCCGCTTTACGTAAAAACGGTTCTGAAAAAGTGCGTTTGATAAACGTTTGGGCGACTTGGTGCGTTCCTTGCGTTGAGGAATTCCCCGACCTGACCGCGATCGCTCGAAAATTCAGCCGGCGGGAATTCGAGTTGATCACCATCAGCCTCGATCAGCCCAGCCAAATAGGAAAAGCCAAAGCCTTTCTGGGGAAACACCGGGCCGTCATGAGTGACAAGCTTCGCAAGTCCGTCGAAGCAGAAGGCCGCACGACGAACAATTACCTCTACACCGGTACGAATATGGACGAATTGGCAGATGCCCTCGATCCGGAGTGGCCCGGGCCAGTACCCTATTCCGTTCTGATCGATCAAAAGGGTAACGTCCTCTATCGCAAACTAGGCAAAATCGATCCCGAAGTCGTTCGCAGTGAAATTCTTGATACGCTCACACGTCATTATATTCCCAATAATTAGAACTCTAAAACAAGTTTAATCGTTTAATAATATTTTGGCTGCTAATCTTCTTCATTCCCCACTTTAACAAACAAATGCCGTTGGGCTCACCAGATAAACAGAACAATGATGTCGCCGATTGTATTATCTTAGGTGGCAGTCGAGGAATTGGTTTAGCCACTTCGATTAAACTAGCTAGTGCTCAAAAACGCATTTTGCTAACATCCAGCAAAAGAGACACTGGAATGGAAGCCGCGAAAATCATTCAATTGGAAACCGGAATAGAGGTACCGTTTTTATCAGGCGACTTAAGCTCTCTTTCTCAAGTCGAGAAACTAGCTGACAAAATAGCTTCAACTTGCACCAATATCAACACTTTGATACTCTGTGCTGGAACCGCATGTACTTCCTACGAACAAACCGCAGATGGGATTGAGCGAACATTCGCAGTAAATCATCTCGCAGGATTTCACCTCGTGAGCCGACTAAAAAACCTCTTAATATCAAATTCTCCTAGCAACATAATTGTCGTATCATCTCAAATACATGCTGGAGGTTTTCTCAATAATTTTGTACAAACAAAAGACGAATTTAATGGCTATAGGGCCTACGAAGAAAGCAAATTGGCGAATATACTATTTACCTACGAATTGGATCGCCGATTAAGAGGTACTGGAGTACGCGTGAATTGCTTACATCCTGGAGTTGTCTCAACTCTTCTCATAAAGAATCTTTATGCATCCAGATCTCCAGATAAAAAAACACCACAGTCAAATTCGAGTTTAGATATCGCCTCAAGATTTGTTTATCGAATCGCAAAAGGAATCAAATGGAGGGTCAATAAACTCTTTGGTAAATCTGAACTAGACACACCAGAATCCGCGGCGATACGGATCGCTCAGCTTGTATTGGATGAAAACTTAGCAGACGTTTCAGGAAAGTACTTTCATAGTGGAAGAATCGCTGATTCGAAGTTCGTAACCTACAACGAGAATTTGGCAGAAAATCTCTGGGACGAATCTGAAAAGCTAATACATCGATCACTTGCTTAACTCGCTAATTTCACTCGTCCCTTCTCCTTTCCATCACAATATTTCGCAACCGCTTACGCAGGAGGAATCCGCTCGCTTTTCGCACTTGTGGTCCTCTGAAAGCATCAAATCGCATGAGTCGACGGACTGGCAATAGATCCATCTATCACATGAGCACCTCCATTCGCTCCAACCCTGACCGATCGTAAAACGCCATCAGATCGTAGCTCTCTCATTCACCCTAGGATCCGAAATAGGAATGCGGCAAAAGCCGATTCCTACCGTCGGGAAGCAGTGTATACGTATGCTACGAAATCCTACCGCAGGGCATTGAAGCTCTCCAAAACTAAATCGGAAACCGCGTTCTTTCAACACCGCCTCTAAGAGGTCGAACCGAAGGGGCGTCGATTGCGGCGACCGAATAGGGAGAGCGGCCAGTAACATACGCGGTCGCCGCGAGCGACGACCCTACATAGAAATGGCTTACGGACCAAGCTTCTCTGCGACAGATAGCCCTACCCCCTTGGCAACGACTCGTGCAGATGGATAACGTTCCCATCTGCGTCGCGGGCAACCGAAGGTCCTGCAGGAGCACCGCCTCCACCGGCCCGTCCACCGGGTCCACCAAGTCTACCGCCCGCTCCACCCGGTCGTCCACCGGCAGCAACGCGCTCTCCCCCTTGTCCACCGGCAGCGCCGACTCCAGCCCGCCCACCAGGGCCGCCCGTACCTCCGGCATTTCGAGCCCCTCGCCCACGGCGTACCTCGCGAACTGGAGCGTTGCGTACCATATCCGCAAATACAGTGTTCTTGGTCAACATGTTCGCAACTACATCTGGATAAACATCGGCGACATTTGTCGTTTCTTTTGGATCATCGTAAATTTTAAACAGTTCGACAAGTTCCGGAGGTGAATTGGACGTGTTTTGACTAATGTTCGAGTGCACTAGCTTATATTCACCAGAGTGCACCGAGTACGCCGATTCCGTGCCAATAACGATGTCCGTTTTACGCTCTCGCGTCTCCCCTGTCTTGAGGACGTCCCATACACTCTCTCCATCGAAGGGCGTATTCAAGTTTGCCTTAAGGTTTAAAGCATCGGCGAAAGTCGGAAACAGGTCATAGACCACCATCGGCTGCTCGCTTTTGACTCCTGCGGGGACCTTGCCCGGCCAACGGATGACAGCGGGCATGCGCGTGCCACCTTCGTATACCCGCCCTTTCTGGCCTCGGAAACCACCATTGTCGCCCACAGCTCCCATCGCGCCGTTGTCAGAAAAAAACATGACCAATGTATTGTCCCGAATTCCTTCATCGTCGATCGTCTGGAGAATATTTCCAATCGCCACATCCAGCACTTCGACCATCGCGCAATAAATACGGCGATCTTCGTTCTCAATATGAGCGTATTTGTCGATGTACTTTTGAGGCGCCTGCAAGGGCGTATGCGGCGCAGTGAACGCGACGTAGGAAAAGAAGGGCTTGGAGGGGTCGCGTTCGCGTATCAGGCGGCTGATTTCGTTGCCAAACAAGTCCGTGATGTACCCATTTTCAAAAACCGTTTTCCCGTCACGGGCCCAATCCTTCTGATCGCCGCGACTATGTGTCCAGTAGTCCGGTCCTGCCCGCAGCGAACCGTAAGTATGATCGAAGCCGCGATTGATCGGAATATCACGGACATGGGTCATGCCTAAATGCCACTTTCCCGCAGTCATGGTAACATAACCCGCATCTTTAAACGACTCGTTCATCAACTGCTCATCATGCGTCAAAGTCATATTACCCGGCATCGCCGCAAAAACTTTGTGACGCATCGATATGTGGCCCGTTAAAAGCGATGTCCGGGTTGGCGAGCAAATCGGGTAGGCATAGAAACGGCTCAACTCCAATCCGTCCTTAGCCAATTGGTCGAGATTGGGAGTAGATATCTCACTCCCATGAAAGCCCACATCACCCCAGCCTTGGTCGTCCGAGACTAAAAGAACAACGTTGGGCTTGGTCGGGGCCGCGAAAGACAACGTACCAAGGCAACTAAGTAGGAACGCAATAAAACTCGAATTACCTACTGATAATCGTCGGCTCAAGGCACAGGTCGCAAGAAAGGCACGGTATGGCATAGGGCTCTTCAAAAGGGGTTGGGGAAAGAATAATGAAAAATTAACTCTGCGGATTTCTCGATCAATATCAAGTGGTGATCACAACCTCCCCCAAAGTATGTTGAAAGAAGGCACTACGTCATTAGGCGATTTGAGATCACAGCCCCTTTTGATTTGAACGCGTCCAAAATAGCGCTTTTCTGGAGAAATCACTTTAGCCCCGCTCACCTCACAGACTAGGCCCGCCCGAGTGAGCGCTTCGTCACGCACCCTTTGAAGCTCAT
>JAUHWE010000522.1 GCA_030424825.1 Verrucomicrobiia bacterium | reverse complement strand
AACTGAATGCCTTGCAAGGATTCGCCGAGGATATCAGTCGCGAGCCCTGGCTAGCTGAGACGGTTTCAAGCAGTCTCACCAGATTGCAATCTGTATTCACCATTTCCCATGCTGAAGTCTGGATCTTACAACAAGGTCACCTGATTGATCCACTCGATCACACAAAACAACGCTTCGAGCTGAAAAGCAACCACTCTATCTCGATCGTTCAAGCGCTCCGTACTCAACGCGAGCAGATCATCGTAGACTGCACTCAATTCGCTAGATCCGATCCCATCTATTCAGTTTCCGACAGCGCTCTGTTGGTCCCCATTTCATACCAGAACGAATGCGTTGGTGTGATTTCCTTACAACTACCCCAAAAGGATGCGATTCAGTTTGAAACTAGGATCGCAAGACTGGCACGCGCCATTTCTAGATTTCTAGCTATTGCGATCGAAAACGCATCTACCATCAATCAAAAAAAAGAGCATGCACGTTCGAAGACACAACTAGAGATCGCAGCGGAAATCCAGCAGTCCCTCTTGCCTTCAAAATTTCCAAGCAACGAACATTTTCGCTTAACTGGCAAATGTGTTACCGCTTTAGCTGTAGGCGGTGACTACATCGACGCCATTGAAATAAAAGGACGTGGGCTCCTTCTTATCATCGCCGACGTGATGGGAAAAGGCGTACCCGCAGCATTGCTGGCTACGATCTTCAGGACGGCGATTCGCTCACGGCTAAACTTAGCGGAAACCCCGGGTTGGCTTTTGTCTCAGACGAACAAGCAGATCCATGAAGAACTCGGGCAATTAAACATGTTCATCACTGCTCAAGTCGCCTACTATTCCTATGATGACTATCGTCTGAAACTCGCGAGCGCCGGGCATTGCCCTGCTTTTCTTTCCAGAAACGGTTTACGTGAGCCAGAAGAGATCAGCTCAGAAGGGGTGCCGCTCGGCATCAATCCTGATGATGTCTACGATGAACGCCTAATCCAATTGGGAGCCAAAGACCGGGTCGTTTTCATAACGGACGGCATATACGAGGTGGAAAACCAATCAGGAGAGATGCTAGGAATTAATGGGTTCTCCAAGAGACTGCCTGAGATTTGGCAGGAGGGAATAGAGGCCGTCCCCGAGAATGCCCTTTCCGTTGTCGACGCTTATTCCCAAGGCGGCGCGGCCCAAGACGACAAGACGTTGATGGCTCTCGAGATATTGTAAGAAGAATTTCCTTACGCACTTAATCGGATCGCCAAACCTATCCGAGTTCTAACCACTCTTTGACTTTGTAAAAACTCCGGCGCTTTCCCACTCCACCTACGCAGTGGGATTCCGTTTCCGACTCCAGCACTACAACGAGTGGAGGAATCTCATCCCGGTTGGCCTTGAATGCCACTTTCACGAGCTGATCCGATTCTAGAGCTTTCGTAAATTCGGCTAGCAAGGCAGGTGTAATCCCCTTTTTCCCGACATGGATCGCCGGCTTCAACTTCTGAGCCGCATTTCGCAGAGCCGCTTTTTCTTTGCTCGTAGGGATTTTCATAGCCGGGTTCATTGGCCAAAGACCGAGTACCGGTCAATCCTTCTTATCGAACTCGAGGGGGCAACCAGGCGGTCCGACGTTTACTTCTTGATTGATACGCGCATTTCAGGTTCTCAGTTAGGCCTAGACCCATGGAAGCTGACACTGTCGCTATTGTTGCATTCTATAAATTCGTTCCGCTGCCTGACTTCGAACAGCGCCGTATCCCCCTGCTCAAACTGTGCGAAAAGAACGGAGTCAAAGGAACGATTCTACTAGCCCATGAAGGGATCAATGCTACGATAGCAGGACCTCAAAAGGGGATCGATACGGTTTTGAATTCCCTGCAATCCGATCCTGTAATCGGCACTTTGAAAGTGAAGTATTCCAGTGCATCGGAACCACCTTTCTACCGGATGAAAGTCCGGCTGAAGAAAGAGATCGTACGCCTAGGTAGACCAGACATCAACCCTGGGGAGCAAGTGGGCGAGTACGTGAGACCCGAGGACTGGAACGATCTCATCTCGGATCCCGACGTCACTTTGATCGACACCCGCAATGACTACGAAGTCGAGATTGGCACCTTCAAAGGCGCCCAGAATCCGGAAACAAAGAGCTTCCGCGACTTTCCAGAATACGTAGACAAAGAGCTCGCAGATAAGAAGGACAAGCCGATTGCGATGTTCTGCACCGGAGGAATTCGATGCGAGAAGTCTACATCGCTCTTGCTCACCAAGGGGTTCAAGAAAGTGTACCACCTCGATGGCGGGATCCTGAACTATCTCGAGAAAGTAGACCCATCCGAGAGTCTCTGGGAGGGCGATTGCTTCGTCTTCGATAACCGGGTGACCGTAGACCACAATCTAGAGCCAGGCGAGTACGACATGTGCCATGCCTGTCGCCACGCGATCTCGGAACAGGACAAGGAATCCGAGCACTACGTCGCAGGCGTTAGCTGCCCGTACTGCCACGATTCCCTCAGTACCGAACAGCGCGAACGGGCCGCGCAACGCCAGAAGCAAGTAGAGATTAGCAAGAAACTCGCTCGCAAACACATCGGAATGAGTTCCGCAGAAAGGGCCGCGTGGCGAGAAGAAAAACTCGAAGCGAAACGGAAGGCCGATCGCTCTCGGAAAAACGCATCCTAGCGGGATCCCTTTTTCTTAATAGGGAGAGGCGCCCACATTCGAAGAAGGTATTCGGACAAGTTGAGCATGCTAATCTTCCGGTCACCCTCGTGAATCATCACTTCCCGAAACGGAGACTCAAAACGGGAACGTTCTTCAAAATACTCCCACAAGATTCCGTTTAGCTCGAGCGCCATCGACTCCCGCCTTCCACCTCGGCGAGAGATCTCAGTCACTCTCGCCTCCCAGAACCGCTTTTCTTCGGCATGGCATTCCAGATAGTTAATCAGCATCTGCTCGTAGCGATTCAGGCTCATTAACGACCACTTCAACACCACCGAATCGACGAACTCAATTCCTAAGCGTCACAATTCCCAGGCTTTAATCGGATTCGCCGTAGCGATTCACGGTTTTCATATCTCCATGGAGCTTCGAGGTGAACTCCAATAGAATAGGAATATCGTCCTGGTTTACGTATTCCCGCACTACGTCCATCTTCACCATCTTGTTCCTCACAATCATGTAGGTCGCGGTCGCGATCAACGGGACTTTAAAGGCCTCCTTTCGCTTCCTCTTGTAACCCACGAATTCGGAAGTGTAGAAGTAGGTCAAATGTTCCGGGCCATCGTTGGCCTCGATCCAATACCCATCCATAAACCCCTCCATCTCAAAGTCATTTCCGAATTTAAAGGCAATGTAGTCTTGAAACGATTCAAACTTGTCGCGATCCGCATAGTCTTTCCTCGCTTCGATAATCCGCTCGCGAATCGTGGTTTTGACTTTCTCGAAACTCTGGGGAGTGAAAAGCGAAAACGCATAGGCTTCCGGGACCCAGAACAAAGCGAAGAAATTTATGAACTCGGATCCCGTCTGCTCATAGAAGCGATCGTTGTAGATAATCCTCGAAAGCGTATAGCCCGGCTCCCCTTTCCCCGCATAGTCCTCGTACAAGCCCTTCACTCCTCTTCCATCTTCCCATCCGTCGTAATAAGGTGGATACAATTTCGTTACCCCCGACCGAAATTCCCAACTCTTTCGATAACCCACGCCCCCTTTACTATGAAAATCCACCCCCAGCATCTGCATTTGCATGCGCCTTCGCTCTTCCGGCGGGAGATCTTCCAATACAAGGGGACCTTTTCGTTTCTGATCATTGGCCTTCGCCGGATCGACCCCGTCCTCCGCATTCTCGACCGCCCCCTCTGAACTCTGATTCCTAGAGGCGGCTATCCCCTCTTCGGTCTGGCTAAAAGCGGGTTCTGCGGAAACCAAACATAAAACCAGAAAAAAAGCTTTGGGATCCGGTAGCCAATCGCATTCTGAATGGTTCATCTTTCCTCTCGTCACAAGTGCACCCGAATATAGGCACAACGTAAAAAGATGGGGAATGCACGCGATTTGGCAAGAATTCCTGAGATTCTTAGCGAGAAGATACGCTCTCCCGCTGATGTCCTTCCCAACGCCATTTAGTGGCACCCTTCAAACACGGTTGAGACAAACAACAGGTGACGT
>JAUHWE010000521.1 GCA_030424825.1 Verrucomicrobiia bacterium | reverse complement strand
CGAAGATTATCGCTGAAGAGGCGCCCGAACTCGGCCTCGGGATGGCAATCAATGATCGCCTGCGCCGCGCGGCCCATCCGTAGACGATCCAGTTTTTCTACCTAATACGATACGGAAGCGGTCAAACGAATGATCTGTTCCGCTTCAAATTCGTCTAGCTGACTTAAGCTTCCACTGCGGTAGACATAGCCTCCTGAAAAACGGATCGACTGAGTTGGAGAAAAACTGACGGCCATCTCTCCGCTAAAAATGTCTTTACCAAAATTCGGCTCCATTTCGACCCAGCTATTCGATACCCCATAATATGCGGACCACATATCCGAGAGTGTGAAATCGCCCGTGAAGGAAAGCGTATCTGCCTCGACAAATTCGTTGGCTACGAGAGAAGGCCGTGTCGAACGGTTAAATGTAAGCGAATATTGGGAATCCGAACCCGCCTGCCAGATGATGGCCGCATCGAGCTCAATAGCGGATTTAGTTCGGTTGTCTGAAAATTGGGAATTCCTTCCTCCCGCAGTGACTTGACCGTAAATCCCTTCCGCGAGCTCTGAGCCAAGGCCCACTTTTACGGCTTGTTCCGAGGACTGCGAATAGGACCCCCTTTGTGTCAGAGCGGATGACCGAAATTCTAATCCAGCGATAAAATCCGTGTCCTCCCCCAACTCAGCTCGAATTTCCACCGGAATATTTGTTTCATCCAGAATGCCTGATTCCTCCCTGGCCAGCACTGACTGGTAGTGCTGAATCGCCACTGACATCTCCAATTCCTGCCCTTTTCCAAACTCTCGCGTGATCAGACCTTGAAAGCGTGACCCGTCCAAAAGCCGGGCCTCCACCATTCTTTCGGGATCGGACCAAGGTGAACGTCGCAAACGATAATGCACTTCAGCCACCACGGGATAATCGGAAGCCGTTGAGTCATGGGGACCCAAAAAGCTTCCGCCCGACCAAATGGCGTCTACCCGATGCCTTAACGCGAGGGGTAACCCCGACACCTTGGCCGAATGATAGTCTAGAGGAGCCGCATGCTCTAGATCCCGCTCAAAAGAGTACTCCAATACTGGAACGACGTATTTTGTTTCCGAAGCAGCACGCTCCGCCTCAAGGCTTTGACCCGATTCGTCCGCAAACAAGCAGGAACACGCCAACGCCAGGCTTAAGAGCCCAAGCGAGACATTCCGACCGTTTCCTGTTGGGCGAAGAGCTAGCATCTAGAGTTAAGATTGAGTTTGATTCGGACCGATCTCCGAGCCATCATAAAAGGCCCATTTCGAGGAAAACTCAAGCCTCTAAATACCCAAAACACGGTCTTCAGGGTTTCCACCAGAAACCCAGCTAATTCGAACCCTTCCCTCAAGCGGGTTCTTCCGCTTCCTCCTCGGATTCGCCCTTTTCAATTACCTGTACAGTCGCGGCGATCACTCGCTTGTCGTCCATGCTACCTGCGGTTATTTCCAGATTATCGATCGTGAACACCTCGTTGCGCCGCGGCATTCGGCCCAGTTTGACCGTAATAAAACCACCGAACGTGGAAACATCCTCCGACTCCAGAGCCACTCCGATTTCTTCGGAAACATCGTGCAAGGGCGTCAATCCATCCACCAGAAAGGCGTTGTCTCCCAACTTGGAGATCATTTCGCAATCCCGATCAAATTCGTCCTGGATTTCGCCCACCAATTCTTCCAGCACGTCCTCCAGGGTAACCGCCCCGACCGCGCCTCCAAACTCGTCAATAAGGAGCGCAAAGTGCTGCTTCTGCTTTAAGAAGCCTTGCAAGACCGCCTCGAGGGGCTCGTCCATCGAAAAACGGGCAATGGGCCGTTTTACCTCATTCAAATCGATATCCTCAGGGGCTTTCCCAATGCGGAAGACGTCCTTGATATGAACGATTCCCACGCATTGGTCGAGATCGCCCTCGCAGACCGGGAAACGGGTATGCCCCGTATCCCGAGCTACTTTTAAATTCTCCTCCGGAGGGTCTTCCACATCGAAAAACTTTAACTGGTTCCGGGGAATCATGATGTCATGGGCCACTCGTTTGCGCATATCCATCACGTTGTTCAAGATACTTTCCGTGACCTCCGGAAGCTCATCTCCATCACTGACGATCGACCGGATTTGCGATTCCACATCAATCAGATTGAGGTCTGAATCGGGATTCAATCGAAGAGATTTGAGCACCAGTCGGGATGCCGCATTGAACAGATTCGAAAAGGGTTGGGCGATAAACTGAAAGATCCGGACCAAAGGCACCGTAAACTGGAGCGTCCTGATCGGTGTTTGCATGGCAATCGAACGGGGAATCAACTCGCCAAGCACAAAATGAACGCTCACCGCCGCGAGGACACTTAAAATAATCGCTACCTCGAAGAGATTTTCCGCAAACCAAGCTAACTTAGCTAGTCCTACATAAACGAGGGGCACGGAGAGTATCCCAAAGGCGATCGTACTCAAACTGATCCCCAACCTCAAAACCTTGAGGCTAGAACTCATGTTTTCCAACAAGTCCGCGACCGGCTTCGATTCTTTCATCTCGTCCATTTTTCCCGTCCCAAAACGGGTAAACCGCATTTTCATGAGACTGAACTCCGTCGCCACAAATACAGCATTCATCCCGAGAAGCCCGAGAAGGGCTATCCCGAAGAGAATCAGTTCATTAGTAGAGTGGTTCACCTAAATGTCGAAGCGCTGTCCAAACTAACACAATGCGACTACTCGCACTCTTGACTCAAGAACGAAGTGAGCGATTCCAGAGCTCGGTCGTTTTGCTCCTGAGTTCCAATGGTAATTCGGACCCATTCGCCCATTCCATAGGGCGCCAAAGGTCGGACAATTACTCCATCTCTTTGCATGGCTTCAAAGGCCGCTTTCCCGTCCCCCACGTTCAGGGTGATGAAATTTGCCGAACTGGGTATGTATTCGAGATTCAATGAATCAGCCGCTTTTTCAAATTGCCGCAAACCAGCGACGTTTGCGATGCGGCAGCTTTCTACAAACTCCTGGTCTTCGAGAGCAGCACGAGCCGCAGCGAGGGCGATGGAATTCACGTTGAACGGGGCTCTAGTCCGATTCAAAAGCGACACCAATTCCGAATCACCGTAACCATAGCCGACACGAAGTCCCGCCAAACCGTAAATCTTCGAAAAGGTCCGTGTGCAAAACACTTTCCTTCCTGCCGCAATCAATGGTCGCAAATCAACCGGCTTGTCTTGGTATTCGGAATACGCTTCATCCAAGACAAACAAAACATTCTCAGGCAGGGACTCAACTAGATCGATGATTTCTGCTGGAGCATTGGCCGACCCACTCGGATTGTCGGGACTTGCCAAAAATACAATTCTAGTGCGATCCGTAACCGCCTCCCGCATTCCTCTGAGATCGTGAAAATGATTCTTGGTAGGCACCTCGACAGGCGTTCCTCCAAAGAGTAAAGTGACTAGTTTGTAGACGATAAAGGCCCCTTGGCCCATGACCACTTCGTCTCCCTTTCCCACAAAAGCATGTCCTAGGAGTTCGAGAATCTCGTTCGATCCGTTTCCGACGATAAACTGCTCCGAGCTTAAACCATGCGTCTGAGCGAGTGCATTTTTCAAATCATAGCATCCACCATCCGGATACATTTGAACACTGTTCAAGGCCGCCTTTCCGGCTTCAATCGCTTTGGCCGAAGCGCCCATCGGATTTTCGTTCGACGCGAGTTTGAGAATGGAGCGGGGGTCCAGCCCAGTTCGCGGGCCACGTACTCAATGGGCTTCCCCGGCTGATAGACGGGCTGAGAAAGTAGTTCGGGTTTTACGAGTTCAGAATAGGTCGGCATTTCGTTTCAATTCGGGAACTGAACAAACTGAAAACGCCTCCTGCCGCAAGCTTGGAGACCGCTGACGCAACGAAAACACAAGCGCTCGGCACGAAAAAACCCGGGCGAATCCCCATCCGCCCGGGCCCTCCTCTAGTTTTCTGGGTTCCTCAAATCCACTCCAGAAAAAAATATTCGATTCCCTCTTCAGCTTAATAAACGAAATGCTCCCACGTTTGAATGAGACCAAATAATCGGATAATTAGTTCCAGAATTCTATGCCTTTCCAAACTCATTGCCCTTCATCACCTTAAAGCATTTTCCCGAATTCTAAGTTTGAGAGACTTTTCATTTT
>JAUHWE010000520.1 GCA_030424825.1 Verrucomicrobiia bacterium | reverse complement strand
CACACCCCAAATCCTCCAAGCGCTTGGCACCCGCTACCATGTCAATGCTAGCCAAGTTGTCGCCCATCACCTCGACGCCTAAATCCTTTCCTGCCTGAACCACGCAACGGATCGTCTCCTCGTGGGCTTGCGACATCACCACCACGTGGGTCGCTCCCGCCTTGGCCATAATCTCCGCTTCCAGCCAGCCTCCGTCCATCGTCTTCAAATCAGCCACAATCGGTGTATCCGGAAAACGTTCACGCAGTGCACGCACCCCATGCATGCCCTCTGCTAAAATCAGGGGCGTCCCCGCCTCCAACCAATCCACTCCGGCTCGCATCGCCATTTCAGCGGTTTCCAGCGCTTCGGGAATTTCTACAAGATCGAGAGAGATTTGCACAATGGGTTTCATATAAGAGCGATCATAAAAGCATTCACGACAAGAAAGCCATATTGATTTTCAATCAAAGAGCGAACAGTAGTCGTCCCTTGGGAACGCCGAGGCCCACCTCGGTCAGAATTGAGATATCACCGGGTGCCGAGCTAGGGCTCAGCGTTCCCACAATTCGCCCAAACAAAACGCATGCCGAACGCGCTCAATCATTTGGGGAAGTCGAACGATAAAGCCTTTCAATTGTTCGCCGATGCTTCGACATCTCTCTTCCACTTACGACGCAGCTCCAAAAGTTTCTTCGCTTTGGCTGGATTCTGATCGATCACGTTAGTCGATTCCGATGGATCCATTGTCAAATGGTAGAGCTCTTGCTTGCCTCGCGAGCTGAATAGCTTCCAGTCCCCCTGACGCACTGCCCATTCTTTTCTGGGTCCTGCTATGTCCCAATACAATTCGGAATGGTGCTCCTTCGCGTTCCCCTCTATCAACGGCAACAGGCTTTTCCCATCGAAGTCCCGATCGGCTTCCACCTTGAGGGCATCCAGCACCGTTGGGAGTATATCGATTGATATGACCGGCGAATCGATCGTTCGCCCTCCCTTGAACCTTGTGGGCCAGCTCACAATCCATGGGGTCCGAATTCCACCTTCGTAGAGCATTTGTTTAAAACCGCGCAACGAACCATTGTTGGCCTCCATCGCTCCCGCTCCTCCATTGTCGGTCAGGAAAATGAGCAGCGTATTATCCCAGATTCCCTCCACCTTGAGCTTATTAACTACGGCTCCGACTCCCTTATCCAAATGATACAGCATCGCCATCAAGGTAGCCCGTGTATCGGAGAGATAGGGATACTTGTTTTTATAGAAATCAATATCCTCCCTAGGGGCCTGGGCTGGGGTATGGACTGCGTTGTAAGCCAAGTAGAGAAAAAATGGACCCTTTTTCTGTCGATCGATAAAGGCAACCGCTTCCTCAGTCAAACGAGTCGTCAAATAACCTTCGTATTCATCAGCGGGAATACGTGTTTTGTTGCGATAGATGGGAGCATATTCGTCGCCATTCACCCCTTTCGACTCGAAGTAGTCATGACCGCCACGCCCCATAAATTTATAGGCTTCATCGAAACCTCGATTTATGGCATGCCACTTCAATTCAGGATAGTCGGTATCCAGGCCGAGATGCCATTTACCTATCGCCATACTGGTGTAATTCTCTGGAAGATACGATGGGAAGATCGGCAGTTCCGGATCAAAGCCTCGCCCCCCATCACCCGCAGTATAGATCCCTACCCGCTGTTGATACTGGCCGAGCATGATCCCCGCCCGCGTGGGCGAGCAAACAGGTCCGCTTGTGTACGCTTGGGAGAAGAAGACTCCTTCACGGGCCAGCGCATCCATATGGGGAGTCGAGACTTCCTTAGGATGCTCTGGATTAAAGCTAATGTCCGCATAGCCCTGATCATCAGTCAGGATGACAACAATGTTAGGTTGGTCCGCCGACGCACACAACGCAGATAGACGTAAGATACACGATACGATAAATATTGATAACGCCAAGAAGTGAGAGTGTTTGTTCATGCAATATTCCGGTTTCTCATTAACGCGCCGTGATCCTAAATCAAATCTTTGTGACCTGTCCAGAAAACCGACTTTTTCGAAAGTCTTCTTTGACAGTACCTCCGCAGACAAAACATCCAAACAAAATCAAATTGAGCAAGATACCATTCGCTGCATCTTCGCTTCGGTAATTCGGGTAGCGGGCGATCTCCGAGCGCCCAAAAAAAGCGCTTGCAAATGGGCGTTCGGAGATCGCCCGCTACCTTCAATCCTGTTCTACTCCATCAATTTCACCCCCAATGAACCACCCACAAGACTCTACTTCCAAATACACCCAGACACGGCGACGCTTTATGAAGAACGCCGCAACGGGTGCCCTCGCCGCCAGCGTATCTCCACACATCGCTCTCAGTCAGCAGAGCGATCGCAAAATGCCCCTCGTGGTGAGCTCGTCGAAACCAAACGTGGTCATTCTCTTTATCGACGATCTTGGTTACGGAGACATCGCCTGTTTTGGAAACCCACGCATCCCGACGCCCCACATCGACTCCCTCGCTTCTAAGGGCGCCAAATGCACGATGTCCTACATCACCAACCCTCCTTGCTCACCCAGCCGTTGCTGCCTCATGACCGGCATGTACGCCCAGCGTTTCGGCAAATCGGGCATGGCCCGCGGCCTGCCCATTCCCGAAGACCACCCGACCATGGCTGAGTTTATGAGAGACGCTGGCTATGTAACCGGCCAGGTAGGCAAATGGGATATTGGCTCCGATGATCAAGGGCCGCACCAACGCGGTTTCATGGAGGTCGCCCGCAACGCTCCTGGCCACCAGTACGACCGAGAACGTGAGGATGGTAGTTACGTCTACCTTACGGATCTCGATGGTGACTATATGGCTGAATTCGTGGAACTAAACGCCTCTCGCCAGGCTGCCTCAGAGCACGCTAATCCCTTCTTTCTCTATTTCTCCCCTTTCGCGGTCCACTCGAATGTCGCCAATACGCCCCAGCATTACCGGGATCGCATTCCTGGTGGAAACGGCACTGCCTATGAAGGTGCAGTAGTAGCGGTTGACGACGCGGTGGGCAAGCTGCTCGACCAGTTAAAGAAGCACAACATAGAAGACAACACACTCATCCTTTTCACCGGAGACAATGGCGCCAATCGAGGGCACGGAGGCAGCTCCGAACCCTATCGCGGCGGTAAAAACAAAGACACCCAGCAAGAAGGCTGGGTACACACTCCCACCATTATCACATGGCCCGAAAAAGTCCCTGCCGGCGTCACCTATGACGGTCTCATGGGAACGATCGACTTTTATGCCACGGTTGCGGCCGCCGCAGGAAAACCGTTACCCAAACGCTGCGACGGCCAGGATCTTCTACCCTACCTCACAGGAGAGAAAAAAGGCGATGCGCACGAATACATCTACTGGCACAATGCGGACCCCACCGACGAGCCAAGGCGCAATCTTTACGCCGTGCGCTGGAAAGACTGGCGTCTCATCAAGTATCCAGATGGCTGGCACCTTTACGACCTAAAAACAGACCCCAAAGAACGGAATGACCAGGCTTCCAGCAATCTGGAAATCGTCGACCACCTCGTTCAGCGATACAACGCCTTCGTCGCCACCCTGCCTCCCTTGAAACCAAGCGCCGACTACAAAGGGGGCGGACAGGTCCCCAAGGGCTGGGGCTGGGAGATGGGGAATGGGTAGCGAGCGGCCGAGGGCTTTATAGAACCTTGTAAACGCAGGTCGGACCGTCACGCTCTCCCGAATGAACTCCGCATCGCTCACTTCGGGTCCAATCGGATCGCACATCCGAAAGATCGCCCTGCCCATGAGCATTGGGTTTTTCTTCAACACGATGTACAACGTCGTGGACTCCTACTACGCGGGCCAGACCTCGACTGCCGCGCTGGCCGCAATGGCCCTGACTTTCCCCGTATTCTTTATCATTATCGCCGTCAGCGAGGGACTTGCCCGCGGCGCTTCCGCTCTCATCGCCAACGCGATCGGTGAGCAGGATACGGAGAAGGAAGCTTCACTCGCCCGGCAGCTCTTTTCGCTGGGCGCTTTTTGCGCAATCCTCATCACCGCTGTTGGCCTAACCGTGGCGGAACCGCTCTTCCGATTGCTGGGAGCCACGGGCGACTATCTCGAACTCGCGAAAGGCTACATCTTTCCGCTATTTTGCGGATCGATCTTCTTTCTTCTTAGCAGCATGAGCAACTC
>JAUHWE010000009.1 GCA_030424825.1 Verrucomicrobiia bacterium | reverse complement strand
GCTGAAAAACTACAGCGACGCGCTCACACGGAAGAATCCAGGACTTTCCAAATCCCTTTTGGCTGAATGTCTCTGCGCCACCTTTGAAGCTGCTTCCCCCACTCCGGAATCTTCGGACTCGTTCCATTATCCGGAACCTGAGGAGAATCACCTGATATCGACCGATGCACTCGAGAAGAAACAGGCTCAAGTCGAGGCAGAGTCTACCAACGCTCCTATCTGGCCAATTGCTCACAGCTACGGACCATGCGATGATTTCGCAAAAAGGGCTAAAGCGGTATTTTCCGTATCCAAAAAACGACTTTGGGTAAATCGATACGCCTATTTGACCGACGAAAAGCTAGATGCGCTGGGCGAGGTGGTGCGGAGTGATGGCGTGCAACGTTAGAAGATCAGGTAGGGCAACGACCTCCGGGCTTGCCGCGTTTTCAGGATCTTCCTATGCGGCGCGCTCGGAGATCGTCGCCCCACCTAACTACAACCGTCTCGGCTCAGGCAAATTCTGAATGAGACCTGCATTCGTTCGACTCAGCTCCTCAATCATCATCGCTCTCATTTCATCCATCCGTTTGTAGTTTGCCCGATCTAGGGCCAGATTGTGTAGCTCTCGCGGATCTACTTCGATATTGTAGAGCTCCTCAATTTCGTTTGGAACCAAGGTCGTAATGTATTTGAAATTCCCATGCCGCAGAAAAAGCCACCAATCCACGTTTTGGTTAGGCAATCCTTCTTCTGGATCCACGATCGTGAGGCCAACATTTGTTTGCGAACCAAAGCTGCGACTGAAATTCTCCTGAAGCAGACCACGATCCCAAGTTTCGGACGGATCTTCCAGTACGGACCGAAGATTAGTCCCATGCATTTCCCACGGCAAGTCTATCTCTGCATAGTCGAAGAAAGTAGGAACCAGATCGATCACATTGACCGGCATATCAATGACACTACCGGCGGAAACCGCATTGGGCAGACGGACAATGTAAGGAACCCGAATATTGTCATCATAGGGCGCCACCTTTATCTCCATTCCGTGATGTCCCATCGCGATCCCTTGGTCTGATGTGAATACGATGATCGTATTCTCCAGTTGCCCATTCTGCTCAAGCGTATCCAATAAATCCCTCACTCCTTCATCAAGCGAGAGAACGCCACTGTGGTACTTTTTAACGAGATCTGGAAGCGGCAATCCCTGGCGTTCGTCCACTGGTACTCCATTCGGTCCCTGAAAAAACATGGAGTAGTCCTGCATGTAGCGCGGCTTATCGGGACGAGGCGGGTAAATATCGGCAGGAATTTCAATGGGACCGGCATCGGCATAGCTTTCCTGGTGTCGGTCCGCAGGTGTAAAAGGCGCATGAACGGCATCGTAGCACAGCCATAACATCCAAGGCTTCTCATGATCCCGGCCAATAAACTCTTTCGCGTATTGCGTATAGTTGTCCGTTGAATGCCCACCTACCGGAGTAAAGTCACCCCCATCGAAACGGAGCTTCTGGTCTCGGAAGTAGTCGCCAGACTTTTCGCCTCCCAATCGCTCCCAAATAATGGAGTGGTCCCACACCGTCCCGTGACGATAGTCGGAGGCCAGGTGCCACTTTCCAATCACCGCCGTGGTGTATCCGTTTTCCCGAAACACCTGCGGCCACATGCGAAACGTCCCGTGGTCCTCCTCTATTTTAGGATAGTTGGCAAAATCGAGACCCTCGATTCCATGCAGGTATTTTCCACTCAACACCATGGCTCTACTCGGTGCACACCAAGGACCTGCAAAAGCGTGCTTGAAGCGAATCCCCTCCTTCGCCAATCGGTCGATATTGGGAGTCTTAGCCCATGGGAGCGAATCCTCATAACTCGATACCGTCCGATGCGATTGGTCATCCGTGAAAATGAATAGGATATTGGGCCTCTCAGGCGTCGGATTGCGAGATACGCTAGATTCAGAACCGCAACCGAATAAAAAGAGGGCAGAGAGAATCAACAGAATGAATTGCATCATATCAAAAGAGATCTTAAAATATAGCGGATGGCGATCCGAATTTGCGGGTGAATGGCCCGGTCCGCTTCGGACGAGTACCTTAGGTAGGGCTAGTGCTTGCACTATGCCGCGTATCCGAATGCTTGAACACGATGCGGCATGGCGCAAGCGCCAGCCCTACGGGATCGATTCCAATCACGCAACCAGAATTTCCTAGCGTATCCAATATACGGTTATAAAAACGATTATTCCTGATAGAGAAACACCGGGCGAGAAATCATCAAATCGACTCATTCTCGCCCGGCAATTGCTACTCATACGCGATCTGTGGAATTTCACCCCTCAACCACACGAACTGCTAGAAACTAAAGGTGTTGGTTAAAAAGAATTCTTTCGGATTGGGATTCCGCGTAATCGCCGCGCGACCATCGGGGTTTGTAATCACACGGACCATCGCCTGGTCTCCGATAATGTTGCGTACATTCAGCTGTATCTTCCAATCGACCTTTTCGTCCATGAGCGGACGGCTGTAGTTCACCCAGAAGTCCCCATTAATTTCGTCGGAACCAAAAAAGGGTTGACTAAGATCCGGGATTTGAACCCCGTCCGAGTTGATTTGCAAAGGATAACCCGTAGCAATCTTATCCTGCCAGCGCAACGCGCCACCGACTCCGACTCCTTTAAGAACTCCATCGTCGAAGTTGTAGGTGCTGGTTAGGTTCGCTCGCCACTTTCGTTGCTCGGCGGAAACCGTTCCCTCCTTTGTCTTAGCACCCGCCAGTGGGACGAGGTTATTGTTGATCAATTGCTGTCCCCAGGTAATCGTGCTGCCGACCGAGGGCGATTGGGTCAGGTTGATCATTCCGTTGGCCGTGGCCTTGGCAATCACTTCGTTCACCAGCTCGAAGGCCGGAGTCGCCACATTCGACAATACGGTCTCCTGTTCTGACAGATTGAAAAAGACGTTCCAATTATCAGTGATCGCGCCAGTGACCTCGAGCTCGAACCCTTCCGATTGGAAATCCTGAGTAGCCGTCAAGCCTTGAATATTAGAACTGGTAAACCCTTCTATATTGTTTGCGTTATAGTCCACCTCATAGGCTGCCCAAACGTCCGGCGGAACCAGCGCTTCGACGGCTGCGTAGAATTCCGGCCACGTGTCGAAGAGTCCTTCCGTTGCCTCCGCAGCAGTTAGCTCCCCTCTCAAATCAGCATCGCGGCGATAGAAGCCGGTAGAGGTATTCACAACGTAGGCGACACCCCCGCTTGAGCCGCCAATGGAGGTCGTGGCGAAATTGTTCACCGTTTCGAACCAGTTAAACCGAGCCGAAAGCCGACGATCTAGAAAGCTCAATGTAAACCCATAGTCCTTGGTTTCCCCGACGGGATTGGCTATCAACTGATTTTTGGCATCGCGTCGTATGCCAGCCGGCTCGAAGTTTTCAGACTCATTATAATGAATCGAAATCTCTGTGCCTCCCGGAAGGTCGAACGGCAAGTGGCCCACCAAACTTTTCGTCAGCGTGTCCTCCTCCACAATAGTCGAAGGATCCGAACGCAATGCGAATCCGGCTGGGTCAAGCTCACCGCTGGGAAGACGCTGGGTGGGATTTAAACCCACGCGCTCGAAATTCTTCGCCTCGTCACGGCGCCAACCGATCAAGCCAACTAGATTGCCATCGAAAAAGTAGCTCTGCCAGCTGGCGGCTTGGGACTCAATTTTTCGCAAGGTGCGATTTCCACTCCAAAGCGTATCTTCAGTAATGAACTCATTGACAAAACCAACACTACCATCGCCATTGATCACGGGTGGTCTCGTATTGTAATGCGTTTTATAAACTTCTCCTACTTTGGGATATCCCGCATCTATATAGTCGCTAATGCGAACATCACCGTAGCCCTGTATCGATGGATCCAGGAGAGAGTCCGTAATATAGTAAATTGATGGTACCAGGATACGGCCCTGCGATTTGCTTGAGAATAAAATGTCTGCTACATCGGTAGCAGCAGAAGCGTCTCCCCAAGTAAGTTGACGATTCCGGATATCCGTATCGATCTCCTGCTCGTTATAAAGTCCTGTGAATACGTGTCGGCCCGCATATTTCCAAAAGCCGTCCTTTTCAGTAAGGTCCATTTCTGCAAACGCAGTAAGACGAGTTGCATCCCGTTCGATGATCGTCGTTCGCTTCGGCGTTCCACGATTGCGAAGGGCGACTCTGCCAACATTGGGATTAGGCTCCTGGTTCGACAAGTGAGTATTCATGTCAACCCAAAGGTCCAAGGCCGCGCCGTTGCTTCCGGATCCAACATCAAAGGGCAATCTTGCGAAATTTTCATAGGTTTGGGAATCAAACGCCAACTCGATGCCCGCCTTGCCCTTAAGAAACGTTTGCTCGAGGACGAGGTTGGTGGCATCGAAATCGGACTCGACGAAATTCAAAGTTCCGGCAAGCGACAATTCGCGATTGTCGAATATCCGCGTGTCATTAATCGTGTTAGCAGTAAACCCTGGATACAAACCTCTGATGATCGGTGACCGGGAACCAATCGTATCGAATCGCGACAGAAATCCAGGATCACGACCATTTACCCAGACCACACGACCCATTGTGCCCACAATGCTTGGATCGCTGGCCAAGCCCACCGATGGAGTCTGGGCATCCAGGGAGCCGTAGACCAAGGGCATCTGAATCGTAATGTAATCTCCCACCGGGGCAGGAACCTGGTTGAAATCCGCTCCCCATTCCGTGTCTACAATCAGTTTCGGGGACCAGCTTCCGTCATCCCAATACGCAGGCAACGTACTCCCGGTAATGGACTCTATGGAGCTACGGCTAGGAAGCGAGAACCAGTTGGAGATTCCTTCTGCTGGAGGAATCAAACTTGGAGGAACCCCTTGAATCGACCCATTCTCGTAATTCCCCCGAACAACAGTCCGGTCTAGAAAATTGGAGGACTCGTTTTTCGAAAGGACCCCTTCAAACGCAAAATAGTAGCGCTCATCCTCCTCATAGGTGGGTCGCTGTTGGTATTCAGTTTTCTCATTCAACAGAGAAAGCCGAACCGCCAGCCGATCTTCCAGAAGTACCTTGTTGTAATTGAAGGTTACACGATGCGAACTCCGCTCTCCAATCCGGACGCCCAATTCTCCAAAGTCTCGCCCCAGCGAAGCCCCATTGACCGAATTGTTGATAACACCCCCCGGCTCTCCAATTCCAAATAGCAATGAATTCGGCCCGCGATTGATCGTCACTCGGTCACTGTTGTAATTGTCGAACGGAATGTCCGTGAGAAAGTAGTTGCGGGTCAAGGACGCCTTGGCCAAACCCCGTACTCGCTGCGAATTTTGGGGCGCTCGCTGCTGCTCAGAAGGATTGGGTCGACCTCCAGAAAAGCCGGGGTCCGCAAAGTTCCCCTGGACACCCGCCACTTCCGTATTAGCTGCGTAAGAAAGAATGGACGCTGCATCCGTGGCCCCTGTGTCATCGAAAATCTCGTCGGTGAGAATCGATATCGAAGAGCCGACATCGCGAAGGTTGGTTTTGAGACGAGTTCCTGCCAGAGTAGTCGTAGCACGGTACCCTTCGTTATCGTCCGACTCCACACTGAATGGGCTGAGCTCGTAGATTTCTTCGCTATCTTGTTGCCCATATGATACGGCAAGCGGCAATGATGATGCCGCGACTATAGAACTGAGTCTGAATAAGCTTATTAGATTCATGGGTTTTACGGTTTAGTATGATCGATGCGTCATCCACATAAGGGGCCGATGAACGCTCAATAGTCTTCCGCAGCAAATATCTGACATTCCCTGAAAAAGAAAAAGGTGTTTGGGCCTGAAACAGTTCAAATAGATCAGGCAATCGATTTAGATACACCGCAGAACAGAATTTTGCCTAAACTCAAAAGGAACACGCCAGCCAAACAGGGATACACCCAAGAAGACTATTCGCAAAACCGGACGACTTTACAAATACGCTACTGAAGAGCGTTCCTGGAGCCCCGCAGGAAGAGCTATTCTTCTCACACCCTGATCTCCGGCCTTCCCTTCGGCTAATAGTAATTTCACCGCTTGCCGCGCCAGTTCGTCAATCGGTTGAACGATGGTAGTAAGCGGCGGCTTCAAAAACGATGACCACGGTTGCTCGTCGAATGCGACCACTGACAATTCATCCGGCAATCGCACATCCATTTCAGACGCCATCTCCAATAAACTTAAGATTCCCTGACCACTCAAAGTCACAATCGCGGAAGGCCGCCTAGTAGGATCTAAAATGAAACGCACACTATCGATGCCCGACTCCCGCGAGTACCCGCTCCCTCGAACAATCTCCTGATCCACCCTATATCCATACTGTTCCACCGCAGCTGAAAAGCCCCTTAGGCGTTCTCCATCCGCAAATGATTTGGGATCTCCTCGCAAACATCCAATTCGCTTGTGACCCGCATCCAGCAAATACGCTGCTGCCATCCGACCCGCTTCGAAATTGTCAAGCGCTACCGAAGACACTGAAAGTCCCGGTACGATTCGATCGACCGTTACTACCGGTGTACGCCTGTCCAGGACAACACGCTCCAACTCAGGCGACTCCACTCCAACTGGGACGAGTATCAACCCATCCAACCGCCTTCCCAGCATCACCGTCAGCTGGTCCGTTTCAGTAGCTACATCCTCATTAGAGTCTCCCAACAACACCGCCATGCCCGCTTCACGTAGCTCTCGTTCAATAGCCCGAGCAAGACTTGAGAAAAACGGATTCGTAATATCCGGCAGCAGCAGTCCGATCAAACCCAACTTCCCCTTCCGCAGCCCTGCCCCTAGCGGATCGGGCTTAACCTGATACTTTTCAGCTGCCTTCATCACACGCTCAGCCGTCGCCGGACTGATTCGGTACTTGGCCGAAATGCCACTCAACACGCGCGATACCGTTGTGACAGACACGTCGAGCTGACTGGCAAGTTCACTGATGTTCATTCAAAGGGAAACCAAATTTGAGACTACCCAGTTTTTGGCTTGCACAAACGATAGTGCAAGGAAATTTTGGTCCAGGATATGAACCCCAAAATTTGCCTACACGCTCGTTTCCTCCCAATCGCTGCATTGCTGTGCACATTCTTCTTGATGGTCTCCTGTGGTGACAGTGGGAACTCGAGCCACTCCACTTCTCGACCCAAAATAGCGCTCATTATGAAATCTCTAGCCAATGAGTTTTTCAAAACGATGGGCGAAGGTGCAGAAAAGCATCACAGCGAGAACGCGGACCAATATGATTTGATCGTTAACGGGATAAAGAACGAGTCGGACGTTTCCGCACAAGTGGATATGGTTGAGCAAATGATGTCTCGCGGCGTAGACGCCATCGTCATTGCTCCAGCCGACTCGAAGGCATTGATTCCCGTTCTTAAGCGGGCGAGTGACGCTGGCATACTGGTTGTAAACATCGACAACAAACTGGATTCAGAAATCCTCAGGGACCTTGATATGAATCTGCCATTTGTCGGGCCTGACAACCGTGATGGCGCTCGCATGGTTGGCGAAGTAGTCGCCCAGCAATTACAAGAAAATGACGAAGTGGCTATCATCGAGGGTATCACCACTACCTTCAATGCCATCCAGCGTCGGCTTGGTTTTGAAGATGCCATGCGAGCCGGGGGCATGAAAGTTGTGTCCAAGCAATCCGGCTATTGGGAGATGGAACGCGCAAACAACGTCGCCTCCGCGATGCTAAGCGAGCACAAGAATTTAAGGGCCCTGCTTTGCGCGAATGACTCCATGGCTTTAGGCGCTGCCGCTGCGGTGAGAGCTGCCGGACTCGAAGGCAAAGTGCTCGTTGCCGGTTTCGACAACATCAGCGCGGTCCGCCCCTTGATCTCCAATGGGGAAATGATAGCCACTGCCGACCAGCACGGCGACAAGCTAGCCGCCTTCGGCATTCAGGCAGCTCTCGATATACTCTCCGGAGGTGTTAAAACGGAAGTCCAAAAGACTGACGTAGACCTAGTCACTCGCGACACGCTCACTCGATGAGTGAAGCCCTCCCCAGCGTGCTTTCGGTGACCGGCCTCAACAAGGCCTACAACGTACCCGTCCTTAAGCGTTTCGATTTTGAATTACGCAAGGGCGAGGTCCACGCGGTCGTCGGAAGCAATGGCGCTGGCAAATCGACCTTCGCGAAGATACTGACGGGGATCACTTCCCGCGATAGCGGTGAAATCCTGTTTCGAGGATCCCCCTTCAATCCCTCAAACAAGCAGGAAGCTTCCGCAACGGGAATAAACATGGTCCTACAGGAACTCAACGTGATACCAACTCTCTCAGTTGGTGAGAACCTCTTCCTTCACGCGCTGCCCCATCGCAAAGGCATCATCGCTCGCAAACAGCTGTTCCGTCAATCCAAACAAGCCCTTTCACGATTGGGGCTCGACGAACTGGATCCCGACCAACCCGCCAGTACCTTGGGGGTAGGCCAACAGCAGCTGGTCGAGATTGCGGGAACGCTTGCGCAAAACTCAGCGATCTTGATCCTCGATGAACCGACAGCCGCTCTAACAGGCCCCGAGATCGAACGACTATTCGAAAATATTCAGCGCCTACGCGAGGAAGGGGTGGCCATGATCTACATCAGTCACCGAATGGATGAGATATTTCGCATCGCCGATCGAGTAACCGTTTTAAGGGACGGTCGTCGTATCGATACGCATGATACGCAATCCGTAACCTTGGATCAATTGGTCCATGAAATGGCCGGAGACGAGTTGGCTGAACGCCACCCACATTTGGGGGTTCAACCTCGAGGAGCTGGCCTAACAGTGAAGAACCTAACGGCGAAGCCCGCTGTGCAAAACGTATCCTTTACCGCTCAGAAGGGAGAAATACTCGGCATAGCTGGACTCATAGGATCGGGTAGGACCGAAACGTTAAGAGCCATTTTCGGAGCCGACCCCAAACAAAGCGGCAACATTTTCATGGGAGAGGAAAAGGCGCCGCTCACCCTTTCCTGTCCTACCGATGCCGTAAATGCTGGCATCGGACTCATACCTGAGGATCGCAAGCAAGACGGCTTGCTCCTGAGCAAGTCGGTTAGCGTTAACACATCCCTGTCTACCCTCGAGCGATTTAGCAAATCGGGTCTGATTAGCCCCCGTGAAGAAATCGATGCCACGGTCGCTACGGCAGACAGGTTGGAACTTAAACGCGACTCTGTAGAACAACCAGTTGACGAGCTAAGCGGAGGAAACCAACAAAAAGTGGTGATTGGGCGCTGGCTTCTTCATGACAGTCCCGTGCTCCTTTTCGATGAACCCACCAGGGGCATCGATGTGGCCGCCAAAGAGACCATTTACAAAGTTCTCGACCAGTTGGCGACCGAAGGAAAGACGCTCGTGGTTGTATCCAGCGATCTCCTCGAACTCATGTCTATTTCGCACCGTATACTTGTGATCTCAGCTGGCAAAGTAGCCGGCGAGTTCACTCCCGATAGCTGGAGCCAGGAAGCCATTACTGCGGCGGCGTTCAGCGAGTATCTATCAAACCCAAAGATCGCCCGCTAGACAATGAACTACAAACGTTGGATCTCCGACTACGCCCCGATGATATTGATCTGGCTGGGACTGGTGCTTCTTTTTGGGGTACTCAGCGACAATTTTCTCACATCTCGCACACTAGCGACCTTGGCCAGCCAGATTCCTCCGCTCGCCATCATTGCATGCGGTATGACACTGGTTTTAATCATCGCGGGAATTGATCTGTCAGTGGGGTCGACTCTCGCGCTCGCCAGCGCCATGCTCGGCGTGGCGCTCGTCGGCTGGGGGCTTCCGTTAATGCTAGCTATTTTAGTAGCCGTTGCTACGGGAGGACTTACTGGGCTGTTCAACGGCGCCTTATCGGTTTATCTACGCATTCCGTCATTCATTGTGACCCTTGGTACGCTCGAGATCGCCCGAGGCCTCGCCTATCTGGCTACGGATTCCCAAACGAAATACCTCGGTGTCGCTCTCGAGCCCATGGCACGACCCTTACCGGGAGTTGGAGTTCCCATCTCTTTCCTGGTCGCCCTGCTCACAATACTCCTGGGACAGTTTGTTCTGACTCGAACCACTTACGGGCGTTACTTGATCGCAATTGGCACTAATGAGAGCGCGGTCCGCCTCGCGGGCGTTCCCACAGCTCGCAAAAAAATAGGGGTGTTCGCCCTTACGGGATTACTAACTGGTCTGGCCGCCGTCTTTTTCACATCACGACTAGGATCAGCCGATCCCAACGCCGGTGTTGGGATGGAGCTCTCAGCCATCGCCGCCGTTGTGATTGGCGGCACTAGTCTCATGGGTGGCCGCGGTTCGATCATTAACAGCTTCATCGGCGTGTTGATTATCGCAACCCTCGGAGCAGGCCTCGCACAAATTGGAGCGAGCGAGCCATCGAAGCGTGTAGTCACGGGTCTGGTGATCGTTCTAGCCGTGACGATTGACGCGCTTCGCGGAGGATTCTTCCAACGACTCAAACGGCGACTTAAACCAATAAACATCTGAGACTGTGATGAGATCCCTCTACCTTACCATCGTCCTAGGAATCCTTTCCTCCGTTACAACGGCTCAGAAACCGCCCAACTTTCTGATCATCGCCATCGACGATCTCAATGACTACGTCGGTTTCCTCAAAGGCCACCCCAATGCCTCAACCCCAAATCTTGATCGCTTGGCAAAACAAGGCGTCCTATTCACCAACGCCCACTGTAACTCGCCTGTTTGCAATTCCTCCAGGGCGGCGATCTGGACTGGCCTCAGACCCTCCACCACTGGCATCGTATCCAATCGCTCAGGTTGGTTCAGAGAACGTCGAAGGTTTGAAACAATTGTTACTCTATCTCAAGCGGTCTCCAATCATGGATACCAATCAATTGGATACGGAAAACTTTACCACCTCGGAAGCCAAAATAAGACTGAGGGCGAGTGGCAGCGATTCAATCGCTATACCTATGGCCCTCGACAGGAACCCAAGCTCCACTCTGAAGGTCGCGGAGATCGAATCACCGACTGGGGTGTTCCTCCTGCGGGAGATGAACCCAGCTACGACGAAGCGATTGCCGATCGAACCATCGCCGTGCTTGAGGATACGCTCAACGCCCCATTCTTTCTCGGATGCGGATTCTTTCGTCCGCACACCCCCCTCTACGCTGCCCAACAATGGTTCGACCAGCACCCGGTTGAGTCGATCCAGCTTCCTCCCGGCTACCAAGACGGTGACACCGGCGACCTCGTCTACTTCGGCGCGCGCGAACGACGTCCCCAGGATGTGGAGGCGCCCGGCCTGTGGGATCAGGACTGGGTCGAATCCACCGGGAACTGGAAAAACGTTTTGCGCGCCTACCTCGCTTCCACCTCGGCGATGGACCATGAGCTCGGCCGCGTAATGGACGCCTTGGAAGCCAGCTCGTACGCGGAAAACACCTACATCATCTGCTTCTCGGACCACGGCTGGCATCTCGGCGAAAAAGAACACTGGGGAAAAGCCGCGCTCTGGGAGCAAACCACCCGAGTACCCTTCATCGTGGTCGGCCCCGGCATCCCGCAAGGGGCTGTGTGCGACAAGCCGATCGAGCTTCTCGACATCTATCCGACCGTCATGGATTACGCGGGACTGGAGCCGCCTCACAAGCTGCAGGGGGAGTCCCTCAGACCATTGCTAGAAAACGTCGACGCGCCGTGGAGCCACCCGGCACTCACGACCTTTGTAGACCATCATGCCCTTCGCACCGAACGCTGGCGATACATCCGCTACGCTTCCGGTGAAGAGGAACTCTACGACATGCAGTGCGATCCTCATGAATTCAGTAATTTGGCGGTTGCCGATCCGCAGAACCCACTGGTTCAAAACACCTTGAAAACACACAGAACGAAGCTGCAAGCGCTACTCAAGCCGCATCAACTATGAAAACTCGATTCCTTCCCTTTACTACGCTGTTTCTTATCATGGTATCCGCCCGGGCAGAACCCGTGCCAATCATATTCGACACTGACATTACAGGAGACGTCGACGACGTCCTGGCGCTGGCTATGATTCATTCTCTGGCCGACCGAAACGCATGCGAGCTACTCGCGGTCACGATCTCCAAAGAAAATGAATTAGCCGCCCCATTCACAGATGCGGTCAATACATTCTATGGTCGCCCGAATATCCCCATCGGCATCAATCCGAAAGCCCCCCATCGCGATAGCAAATATCTTGGACTGGTTAATGAAAAAGACGGCGGGAAGTATCGCTACCCTCACGACATTGGCATTTCAAAAGATCCAGAAAACGCGATTGCATTGCTCCGCAAAACCCTCTCATCCGCCAAGGACCATTCTGTCACCATCATTCAGGTAGGCCTGGCAACTAATCTCGCCGAATTACTTCAAACGAAAGGCGATGAATATTCACCGCTGAACGGACCGGATCTGATTAGAAGCAAAGTGAAACTACTATCGGTAATGGCTGGAGCGTTTGAAACCATAAATTTCAGCAATCACTACTTGGAAGCCAACGTTCGCAATCATGTCTCCTCAATGCAGCAACTGGCAAATGAATGGCCGAATGACGTACCTGTCGTCTGGAGCGGATTCAAAATCGGAATAACGGTGCCCTACCCGAGGGAAAGCATTGCTCAAGACTTCGACTACCGTCCCCATCATATCGTCAAAGAATCTTACTTGCTACACAGTGGCCCAAACCATGATCGCCCCACCTGGGATCTAACAAGCGTTCTCTATGCCGTGTATCCGGATCGCGGCTACTTCAATCTTTCGACGTCTGGTCGCGTAACCGTTGAAGATGACGGCTTTACCCGGTTCGAACCTGGCCGACGAACCCGCAGCCTGAGTTCACCGAATATGACAATGGTAAAGCCTGCCATGAAGCGGGATCAGTATTTAATCATGACTGATGCGCAAGCAGCCCGCGTAACCGAGGCCTTGGTTCACATGGTCGCGCAACCACCTTCCCGCTAAGTGGGCAGGTTGGAACAGTCTTCAAAAAAAATCCGATCCTTTGACTATGAATATCCGTACCGCACTAGCCTTTACACTCACAATGATCGTCGCCCAGGCCGAACCAGTCCGTATCATCTTCGACACGGATATGGGCAACGACATCGACGATGCCATGGCACTGGCCATGATCCACAACCTTGAGAAGAGAGGGGCCTGCAAACTACTGGCGGTCACTTCGACGAAGGACCACCCTAAGTCAGCTTCCTTCATCGATGCCCTAAACACCTTCTACAGAAGACCGAATATTCCAATCGGTGCCGTAAGAAATGGAGTGACCCCCAAGCTGGGCAAATACAATGGGCTCGCAGATAAGCTTCACCCCGACGGTAGTTTGGTTTACCCACATGACCTACGAAGCGGAGAGAACGCTCCCGAAGCAGTGACTCTGTTAAGAAAAACGCTTTCCAATCAACCCGACAAATCAGTTGCCATCGTACAAGTCGGTTTCTTCACTAATCTTTCTCGTCTACTCAAGTCAAAGCCGGACCAGTACTCGAATCTAGCCGGACCGGAATTAGTCGCCAAAAAAGTGAAGTCACTAGTGATCATGGCTGGCGCTTTCCAAACCATCCGCGACAAAACAAGGCATCTAGAATACAATGTTAAGATGGACATACCATCCGCTCAGGAATTCGCCAAAGATTGGACAGCCCCTTTGATCTGGAGCGGTTTTGAGATCGGTATCGCCGCTGCTTATCCATGGCAGAGCATCATGGAAGACTATAACTACGTTGAGAACCATCCGATCAAAGAAGGCTATTTGGACTATGTGCCACAGCATCCCCACGACCGCCCGACCTGGGACCTGACTGCCGTGCTCGCCGCAGTGTATCCGAATCGTGGTTATTTTGATCTTTCTGCACCCGGTACCGTCACCATTGAAGACGATGGTGCCACTCGTTTCGATCTCCAAAAAAACGGTCTCCATCGCTTTCTGAAAATGGACGCCCGTCAGATCGAGCGGGTTCGAGAGGCTTGCGTTCAACTTTCATCCGAACCTCCTCAAAGATAATAGATATACCCTGAACCCGCGTTGCCCATGACTAAACTCATATTCTGGAAAATTCTGATATTGCTGAGTCTCCCAACCCTCTGCCACAGCGGCACAGCCAAACCCAACGTGGTGTTCATCCTGGCAGACGACTTAGGCTACGGTGATCTCAGTTCTTACGGGGCATCCAAAGTGCAGACCCCCCATATCGATAGTTTAGCAGATGAAGGTCTTCGTTTCACCGACGCCCATTCCCCGTCGTCTGTTTGCACACCAACCCGTTACAATTTGCTCACCGGACGCTACGCCTGGCGAACTTGGGTTGGCGGATCGACCGTCTGGGCGAACGACCCGCTATTGCCCGACCCCGATCGATTTACTCTGGCGGATCTATTCAAATCTCAAGGATACGTCACCGCGTGCATAGGCAAGTGGCATCTTGGCTTTGGAGAGCCAGAAATGGAGGGTTGGGACGATATACTCGGACCCGACTACAATCGCGATCTCAAACCCGGGCCGCTCGAGATGGGTTTCGACTACTTTTGGGGTTTTCCACATGTGGGGCAGTTCCCGCACTTTATAATAGAAAATCACCGAGTACTCGATCTAGATCCGAATGACCCGATACGTATTACCCCAGACAAACGTCCAGGCTTTGAATTGGACTACCTTCATCGGCCACGTTCTGGGTTAGCTGCCGCTCTGGGTGTCAAAGGAGGAAAACGGGCAACCTACCAGCACGAGAACCTGAGCAACCGTCTCACCCAACGGGCCGTCAACTGGATAAAGAATACGAGTAAAACACAGCCCTTCTTCTTGTACCTTGCGCATCGTAATATCCACAGCCCATTGAAACCTGACCCGCGTTTTGCAGGGATCAACGAGATCGGCAAACGAGGCGACTTCATACTCGAGCTCGATCACTCGATCGGGGAGGTTCTAAAAGCAATCGAACAAACTGGACTCAAGGACAATACCCTCGTAATCTTTGCGAGCGACAATGGCGGTATTCATAAATACCAGCCAATAGACTATGCAGAAGACAATGGGCACTTCATCAATGGACCCCTCCGTGGTCAAAAAACCTCTGTCTACGAAGGGGGGCAACGGATACCGATGATGGCTCGCTGGCCTGGCCATATCCAACCGGGACAAATCAACGACGAACTGATCGCCCTGACCGACGTTATTGCTACGTTTGCAGACTTCTTTCAAGTTTCCCTCCCATCCGACACTGCCGAGGACAGTTTCAGTTTTCTGGGCGCGCTTCTGAATAAACCTGATCGTCAGGTTCGAAGGACCACCCTTGTGAATGATAGTTATACCGGGCTGCTTTCCATACGCGAAGGTCCCTGGAAACTCATCTTAGGCCAAGGTGGCGGTGGAGCTAAAGCCTCCGATTTACTCGATTCTGAGCGACCGCCGATGCAGCTGTACAACCTTGATAGCGACCTTCGCGAAAGCCAAAACCGATACTCGGCGGAACCTATGAAAGTTCAACATTTGCAGCACCTCATGAATCGCTACCACGCCGAGGGAAGAAGCGCGCCGATCGATAGGCGCCTCAATGACCTCTAGTACTCAATGAGCATCCTAAAAAAACGAACCCTACTACGACTAGCAATTGTCATCGGCCTTTTCGTTCATAACGCATGGGCTCAAATGCCTGTACCCATAATCTTCGATACAGACATGGCCAACGACTGCGATGATGCCGGCGCGCTCGCCGTGTTGCATGCTCTAGCCGATCGCGGGGAGGCCGAAATTTTGGCCGTAGTGGTCAACCGCAAGGATAGCGCAAACGCATCCGCTGCAGCCGTGGATGTGATTAATACGTACTATGGCCGTCCGGACATCCCAATCGGTACCGATAAAGATGGCGCGAAGATACCGAGCCGAAATCCGAGTTCCTTCACTCCTATTCTCCAAGAACGTTTTCCTCACAATTGCGGTCCCGACGACTCCATGCCAGAAGCGCTGACAGTCTACCGGCAAACTCTCGCGGCCCAACCCGATCGTAGTGTAGTGATTTGCAGCGTCGGTGCACTGAGTAATCTCGAAGATCTTTTGCGGTCCGGTCCTGATTCAATCAGCCCGCTTTCCGGCATCGATCTGGTCCAGGCAAAGGTCAAACAGACGGTTATCATGGGCGGCGGGTTTCCCAGAACAGCTCGCCCAGAAACCAATCTGCGACTCGACCCACCCGCAGCGATCACCGTAACCAACGAATGGCCTGGTCCCATTCTCTGGCAAGGCTTTGAAGTCGGAGCCGCGATTTATACCGGCGAGGAACTCAAGCCGCTAACTGACACAAATCCCATCAGGGTAGCATTCGCATCTCGGCCTTTTAAAGATCGAAGCGCACTGGATGCAGGAAAACCGAGCCATGACCAAGCGGCGGTGCTGTTGGCAGTCCGTGGCCCGCAGCCAGCCTACTGGCAGCTCACAACGGATGGCCGCGTAACCGTAAATTCTGACGGCCATACCGAATGGGTCCAAAACCAATTTAAAAACCATCAGTTCGTATCCATCAAGAGCCACCCAATCGAGTTAAAGCGCATCATTGGCGAGTTAATGACATCAACCCCACAAGCCCGCTAAGCGAACGATGGATTATTCCCGTCAGATCTCAGTCGTCGGATCGTTAAACCTTGATTTTATACATAACGTAGATCATCTGCCGCAGCCTGGGGAAACGATAACTGCTCGCAGTCTAAAAACTGACTTTGGCGGCAAAGGAGCCAACCAAGCCATCGCAGCCGCCCGCGCGGGAGCAAGCGTCACTCTGATTGGCGCCCTCGGCGCGGATTCGCATGGGGAACGATATCGGGCTTTTCTTACGTCCGAGGGAATTCTCACTTCGAGCATCACCGAGCTAGACGATACAACCCCTACTGGGTCTGCATGCATTCTCGTAAGCAACGAGGGTGAAAACTGCATTATCGTGACACCGGGCGCGAACGGTTGTCTTTCCCCAGCAATTATCGAAAGCCACGCTCATCACATACAGAATGCCAACATCCTTCTTCTCCAATTAGAGATCCCATTGGAAACCGCTCAGCGCGCTGCAGTGATCGCGCGACAAGCAAACACGAGGATCATTATCAATCCTTCCCCCTGGACCGATTCATTCAAGCTGTCCGAATGGGAAGTGGATTACGCAATCGTAAACGAATCCGAGGCACGATCGTTAACCGGCATTGAGGAACTTTCCGAATCTAGGTTAAATATTTGGATACAAAGCCACAAACTGAATGCGCTAGTCATCACTCAAGGAGCGCGACCCACCCTTCTAATTCGAAAAAATGTTCCCGCACTCAAAATACCTCCACCTAAGGTACAAGCCGTGGACACTGTAGGTGCAGGAGATAGCTTTGCAGGACATTTTGCTCATGCCATCGCTGAAGGATGTCCCCTTGAAGTAGCCGTTCGGAGAGGGAACGCTGCAGGAGCGGCCGCAACCCAAAAGGCAGGCGCGCAAAACGCCATACCTAACCGGACCGAAATTTTCGAGCTTTTGGACGCAAATAGCGCTTCTAAACTTTACCAATAAAATTGCTCCGCTCAAAGCGGTCCTTCCGCCGACGCAGACAACGATGGGGCGAGATTCCGAATGTTCTCTTTCAAGAATATTCGGAACACTCACAGATATAGGCTAGACGTGTAAGCGAATCGCCCATCAGCGATTCTCAACCAAAACGGTCTCCGGAACGTTGCCTACCAATCCACCACTGACCCATCGTCCGGATCGTATTGCGGCAGGTATTCACGTGGCTCGCCGATCTCTTCATCGATGCGGTTTTCGTCGATCGTAATTCCCAACCCTGGGCCGGTTGGAATGGGACGATAGCCGTCGCGAACAGGAGGCAATGGCTCTGCTAGCAGATCATGCTCCCGGTCACCCCTTTCCTGCACCATGAAATTCGGAATACAGGCCGCGACCTGCAAACTCGCCGCCAGCGAACACGGTCCATTCGGATTATGCGGAGCGAGTGGCGCATAGTACGCTTCCGCCATGCCCGCGATTACCTTCAACTCAGTGATGCCCCCTGCGTAATTAACATCTGGCTGCAAAATCATTGCCGCCTTCTTTTCCAAAATCTCACGGAATCCCCACTTAAGGAATACGCGCTCGCCCGTAGCGATCGGAATGTGAGTCTTCTTGGCCAAATCCGCCATGACGTCTACGTTGAGCGCCTGGATAATCTCCTCGTAGAACCAGGGCCTGTACGGTTCCAGTTCCTTGATGAGAACGCTGGCTGTCGTCGGCTGGACCGCTCCATGAAAATCGATTCCGATATCTACGTCATCCCCCATCTTCTTGCGCAGGGCGCCGAACCGCTCCACCACTTCCCCGACAAACTTGGAACCCTCAGCGTATTTGAACGCTTTGCGGGCTGCCGTCGGTCCCACCTTCATCGCCCGAACTCCCGTAACTTTATCAGGCACGCCATAAACAAACGCTTTGTCGCGTGTCGGCCCCCCCAGTAGTTTGTAGGCGGGGACACCATAACATTTGCCCGCGATATCCCAAAGAGCCTGATCTATTCCCGATGAAATCGCCGACTTGATCGGACCTCCTCGATAGAAAGCCCCTCGGTGGATCGCCTGCCAGTGATGCACTACCGGACGCGGATCCTTTCCAATCAAATAGTCCCCCACTTCCAACGCTCCCGCCGCGCACGCTTTGGCATCGTCCTTGAGCATCTCGCCCCAACCCGTAATCCCCGCGTCGGTGGAGATTTTCACAAATACCCAAGAGTTTTTCAAAACGAAGGTTTCCAGCTTGGTCACCTTGATCTTGTCCTTCGGGCTGATAGGAGCCGCGCGAACGATGGGGCTGGCCGCATTAAGTCCAACAAGGGCCCCAGTTCCGTAAAGCATGTTTTGCAACCAAGAGCGACGATTTATTCCATTTGAGGGCATGATCTAGTTTCCTTTTGTTTAAGTTTTGGGATATCAGTTTCGAAACTCGAGAAGGTGACCCTTGAAATCGAGCGTCTTCGAATTAATTCAATATTGGATAGAAATACGAGTCTATGTTTTCAACTACGTCAAAACTATTAGCCAAGTCCCTTACGATCGTATCACTCTGTTACGTCGCTAGCTTATACGCCAACGACAAACAACCCAACATCGTTTTCATCATTGCCGACGACCTCGGACCCAATGATACCGGTTTCATGGGGAACGAGGAAGTGAGAACTCCAGCCCTCGATAAACTGGCATCTCGAAGCGCCGTTCTCGAAAAGGTCTATGTCGCTTCCCCTAGCTGCGCTCCCTCCCGAGGAGCGATGCTCTCCGGTCTCATGCCATTTCGAAATGGGGCTGAGCCGAACCATACCTATGTGCGGGATGATGTGAGGCAATTGCCAGCCTATATGAAAGCGCTCGGCTATGAGGTGGCCGCCATTGGGAAAATCACCCACGGCAATGACGAACGCGCCGCATTCGACTATCACAATCGAGACATTTCTCTCGAGAAGATCAGTGTGGTTGCCGACTATCTCAATCAAAGAACTGCCGACAAACCTTTGCTGCTAATGGTCGGGATCAAAGATCCCCACGTCCCTTGGCCCGATAAACCCTTTGCCCACTACGAGCCCGAGAGCCTCACGCTCCCTCCTCGGCTTATTGATACACCAGACACTCGACTCGAGCTCGCCCAGTACTACACCGATGTTGAACGGATGGATCAGCAAGTTGCCGCAACCTTACAGGCAGTAGAAAAGCACCTTGAGCCCAACCCAATCGTAATCTTCACTAGCGACCACGGAGCTCAACTCCCCTTCGGGAAATGGAACAACTATGAAACTGGAGTTAAAGCCCCTATGCTAGTGAGCTGGCCAGGCATCGTCAAACCTCGCATGCGTCACACCGCGCTTATATCCTTTGTGGACATCCTCCCGACGATGATCGAAATCGCTGGCGGAACGCCCCCAACTTCCGGATACGAGTCCGATGAAATCGATGGTCGTTCCTTTCTGCCGCTACTAAAGGGGGAGACAAACCACCATCGCGACTATGTTTTTAGCACCAACTCGTCAGCCGCCCACCACACCTACCCCCTGCGCTCCGTACGCGACAAGCGTTTCCGCTATATTCGAAACGTGTACCCAGAACTAAATTTCACCGTACAAACAGACCACAACCCCACAGCGGAAAGTCACAATCTCTGGCAATCTTGGGTGGATGCGGCTAGGAAGAACCCGCAAATTCTAGAAAAAGTAAGAAGCTACCACCAACGTCCTGCAGAAGAACTCTATGACCTCCACGCCGATCCCGACGAACAAAGCAACCTTGCCGGAAACCCTGAGTACATTCAAACGCTTCGAAAGCTTCGTGCTATCACGGATAGTTGGATACGCCAAAGTGGAGACACGCTTCAAATGCACGGAAAACCAATGGAGATTCTCCTGCCGCTTGACCCCTAGACGGCAAGCCTACGCCTTATCTCTCAATTGCTGCCGCCAAACAACAAGTCTTGAGAAGACTGGTTCAGCGAATGGGGATTCCTATAGCGTCTCAAATACATCGAAAACGGTCTTCAACAAGGGGCCACGCCATTTGTTGGTTTGGGCTTGAGGTACTTGAGTGAGAATGATCACGATCAGATCGAGATCGAAATCGACAATGCCAATCGTACCCGAAGCCCCCGTATGTTGAATACGGCTCGCACTCCCATCCGGTCGTTGACTCAAAATATTAAAGCCAAAGCCATACTTGGCTTTGCCCCGCCCAGGCTGAGACATATACATCTGCTGTAGGATCGACTCTGATACTACGCGCTTTCCCTCCACTAGGCCACGATTTCGGTGGAGCAAGAACAGGCGGGCCACGTCAGTAGGAGGAGCAACCAGTCCTCCTCCCGGATTAATGACTGCACCAATCGGGTCCCCGGCTCGCAGCTTGAATCCGCTTTTAGTACGCTCGTAAGCTGAGGGAACACGGTCGGCCATCGATTCGTAGTCAAAGGTAGAGCTCGTGGAACCTACCGCAGTAAAAAGAGTTTCCTCCATCACGGCCTCAAACGATTTTCCGGTCACCACTTCAGCAACCCGGGCCGCCGTCATATATCCAAGGCGACCATACCCGTAAGCCGTGGCGGGTTCATAGAAAAGCT
>JAUHWE010000519.1 GCA_030424825.1 Verrucomicrobiia bacterium | reverse complement strand
TTGGGGTCGGGAACGTAGATATCGTGAATGAGACGAGGGTCATCTGGGACGACATAATGGAAGAAACGCGTCTTTTGCAGGTTGCCGACGATGGTATCTCTTGCCCGTTCTTGAATGCGAATTACGCGTCCTCTGTGCCTTTCTGGGTAGAGCATTGGTTTCGGCTTGCGACCGCGTTTGGGTTTTGGCTGCGTAAACTGGTCGTATATTCTCACGACAACTCGGTCGCCATGCATCGAAACTCCAGTGTCCGTAGCATCGATTTCGATAGGATCGATTGGATTTCCTCTATCTGGGTTGTCCGGCAGAACGAATCCATTGCCTTTCTGACGAAATCGAATGACTCCGGTTAGCAGGTTGGCATCGCTGGGGATGCAGTAGCGGTCGCCTTTAATAATTATGATATCACCGCGTCCAAGGAGGCCGCGGAGCTCGAAGTCCAGCTTGCGTCGGTCCTTTTTTGCGAGCCCCAATGCCTGGGAAATCTGGTTCTTGCTTTGTGGGATGTAGTCCTCTGCTTGCAGCAGAGCTACGATTTGTTCTCTTAGTTTCATTTGTTCAGTGTAGAATTAGATTGGATTCGCCCGGACTTCATTTAAAAATTTCAAAACGATGAAAATTGTTCATACGGCAAGCGAGATGTTCCCCTATCTAAAGACGGGGGGACTGGCTGACGTTACGGGCGCGCTTTGCAAGTCTCTGTCTCGTTTTGGTCACGACATCTCTTTTTTTATTCCTGGATATCGCAAAATTTTGGAATCCCCCGAATTTTCGAAAGCCAAGCTCAAAGTGGTTTTGCAGATTGAGTTGGGTGAGGATTATCTCAGGGGAGAGGTGTATGCGGTGCCGATAGGAAAACGCCAGACGCTGTACATTATTCGACGTGACGAGTTTTTCGATCGCTCGAATCCTTATGGAAGCGGGAATCGCGATTACGATGACAATGATCGACGCTTCATCTGGTTTTGCAAGGCAATTGTCGAAGCGATGCATGTCCTTGAGATTAAGGCCGATATCTTCCATTGCCATGATTGGCAGACGGGCCTAGCGCCGCTTTTCCTCAGAATGCTAGAGCAAGAGCACCGGACTACGCTTGCGTTGAAGACCTTTTTCTCGATCCACAATCTCGCTTTTCAAGGATTGTTTCCCAGTAGTTCTTTTCGGTTCACTAATTTGGCCGACGAGTTTAATGAATTGGACGGAATCGAGTTCTACGAGCAGATCAGTATGATCAAAGGAGGCATCTTCTTTGCGGACAAGATTCTCACTGTTAGCCCAAACTACGCTAAGGAAATTCTAACCTCAGATTTTGGATGCGGAATGGAAGGCGCCTTGTCGGTGCGGGAAGACGACCTTGTCGGGATTGCTAACGGAATTGACTACGAGGTTTGGAATCCGGAAACCGATGCCCTCTTGCCGGCCAATTATTCCTCGAAGGACCTTTCCGGGAAGCTATTGTGCCGTAAAAAATTGCTGGATACGGTTGGACTCTCAGATACGGACCAGCCCGTTTACGGCATTGTCTGTCGCTTGACGGAGCAAAAAGGGCTGGACCTCCTGCTTAAGCAGATGAACTTTTTCATCAAGAACGACTGTCGGCTCGTCGTGCTAGGGATGGGTGACCCCTTTTACGAGCGTGCTTTGAAACGGTGGGCCAAGTCTCATCCCGACAAGATTGGGGTGTGTATGGTACTCGATGAAGGTATGTCTCATCTGGTTGAAGCGGGCTCGGATTTCTATTTGATGCCGTCTATTTTCGAGCCTTGTGGGCTGAATCAAATGTACAGTCAGCGATACGGAACACCTCCTTTGGTTTCGGATGTTGGCGGATTACATGACACCGTGGTTGATTTTCGCGAGAACGAAGAGTCCGGAACGGGATTCCTATTTGCTCCCAAGGACGATGCATTCAAGAAAGCCTTAGAGCATTCCTTGAAAATCTTTTCATCCAAGGAGTCAATGAATCGCATGCGATTGAATGGCATGTCGCGTGATTTTTCGTGGTCGAATGTGGTGAAGGAATACGAAAGCCTGTATTCAGAATCTCTATAGATCCGACTTGGATTGAACGGACTTCTTGGTAGGGAAAACGATGGCCCATTTCAGGAAGACGACGAGCATTCCGTGTTCAGCCAGAGATCTTTATAGTTGGCATGGCCGTGCAGGCGCATTCGAGCGGCTTGCGCCGCCCTGGCAGTCGATGAAAATCGTTTCTCGTAAGGGTGGAATCGAGAAGGGGGCTGAAATTCATATTCGTTTGCGGCGATTGGGGATTTCGAAGGATTGGATAGCTCGAATTGTAGATGGGATTGAGGGGACTTTATTTGTCGACTCCCAATTGAAAGGACCCTTCGCTGAATGGACGCATCGGCATGCGTTCTCCGAGGTAGATTCCGATCAATGCCAGCTGACTGATTCAATCGACTATTCTTTGCCCGCAGGGAAGTTAGGGGCACTTGTGGGAGGCCGGTTTGTGAGATCGGACTTGGAGCGGGTGTTTCGTTTCCGGCACGAAATCACTCGGAACGATTTAGCGGCTTGGAGTGACTTTCGACGCTATCCAAGACTCAAGGTTCTCATCTCGGGTGGGTATGGGTTTATCGGGAATCGCTTGGGAAACTTTCTCAAAGCTCAGGGGCACTCTGTATCCGTGTTGTCGAGAAATCCACGTAGAGGAGATGTTGGTTGGGATCCCGAAAAAGGAAGCATCGATTCCAGCGCCTTGAATGGGTTTGACGGCATTATACATCTGGCTGGTGAGAATCTGGGAGCCAGCCGATGGAATGACCGTCTTAAAAAGAGGATTTACAATAGTCGGATCGATTCCACAAGACTCTTGGTGGAGGCCATGAGTAAGATGGACCACCCTCCTAAGGTGTTCGTTTCGGGATCAGCGATCGGTTATTACGGTGATTGTGGTGACCGTCTGACAACCGAAGCAGATGGCTCAGGCAGCGGATTCTTGGCGGAAGTGTGTGAGGATTGGGAGGCGGAAGCTGATTTGGCTAGTCGATATTCGGACCGGGTAATTCGTCTGAGAACCGGGATCGTACTGGATGCGGGAGATGGAGCGCTGCGTAAAATGCTGCTTCCGTTTAAAATGGGATTGGGTGGTTCCTTTGGTTCAGGGAAGCAGTGGATGTCTTGGATCGCATTGGAAGACTGGATCGCCGCAGTTCACCATTTGATGCTAATGGGGGAATCTGGAGCGTATAACTTGGTGTCTCCAGATCCGGAACGGAATCGTTCGTTTGGAAAAACGTTGGCCTCTGTTCTCAAGCGGCCTGCAGTATTTAATGTACCGGCTCCGATATTGAAAACTGTGATTGGCGAGTTTGCCGAGGAAGGGCTCCTTTCGAGTTGCCGCGCGGAGCCTAAAGGCCTTCTTGAATCAGGTTATCGATTTTTGTATCCTAAACTTGGTGATGCATTGAGGTTGGCGTTGGGTCGCATTTGAGTTCGATTAGCGGTGGTCGGTCGCAGGGTGAAATAGTGGAATAAAATCTATTTCTCGAAGATTGACTCATTTCCCCGAGATGTTGATAAATGGTGGAACCATGGCAAAGATATACCCGAATGTAACGGCGGCGATAGGCAACACGCCCCTGATAAAATTGAACGCGCTTGCGGAAGGTCTGGACGCAGAAATTTACGTTAAGTGTGAGTATTTCAATCCGCTTTCTAGCGTTAAAGACCGAATTGGAATCGCAATGATTGAGGCGGCAGAAAAAACGGGGGCGTTGACCCAGGGCGGCGTAATCATCGAACCCACGTCCGGAAATACGGGTATCGCTCTCGCTTTTATTGCGGCAGCCAAAGGGTACCGGCTTATCCTCACCATGCCGGAGACGATGTCGATGGAACGTCGCATTCTCCTCAACATGCTGGGCGCCGAGCTCGTTTTGACACCAGGCCCCAAAGGGATGCCCGGAGCAATTGCCCGGGCCCAAGATCTACTGGAGGAGATTGGAGACAAAGCTTTTATGCCGCAGCAGTTTGAAAACCCTGCCAATCCCGAGATTCATCGCCGTACGACAGCCGAGGAAATCTGGGAGGCGACGGGTGGCGAGATCGACGCGTTTGTTTCTGGAGTCGGAACTGGAGGGACCATTACCGGCGTTTCAGAGGTAATCAAAAGTCGTCGCAGTTTGATGACGGTAGCCGTAGAGCCTTC
>JAUHWE010000518.1 GCA_030424825.1 Verrucomicrobiia bacterium | reverse complement strand
AGTCGCTTTAAGGTCGGTTCCTGATTTACTTTAACGTCTGTACCCAGAGATGCGAGACGGCGATAAATCGAATCCAACACCACTTTCTGCTCGTACCGGTCCTTTTCGCTATTCAACAGCTCCGAGCCCAATTTGGCATCCTCTCTCGCAGAATGCCCACGACGGGCGGATCCTGCCAAAGCATCGGTAGCCAGTTCTTGGTCTTCCACTTTTACTAGCCGTTCAGGACTCGCACCGATGAAGCTCTGCCCCTTTCCATTGGCAAATGAAAAGGAATAGCAGTCCGGATAGCGATCGCGCAGCGCGTTCAAAATCTCTAGCGGGTGAAAGACTTGATTGGCCCTCAAGTCCCTCGCCCGGGCCAACACTATTTTCTCAAAGGTCCCCGCATCAATCTCGGCGATGGCTCGACCAATGGAATCTCCAAAATCGCCTTCTTCATGAATCTCTTCAATTTGCCACTCTGGCCGATTAGACTCGCTTGCCGCAACATCAACCGATCGGTAGTCAAAGGATTTGAACTTCGTATTCGCATTCCATATACGTCTTGCGATCAGTTTAATATCGCTATCTTCATCAACCAAGGCGTTCGCTGTCGCAACGCACACTCCCTTTTTAACGCTTACCTGCCAGGACGGTACAAATACCGTTACCGGGGGGAACGCTTCACTCTCTTCGACATCCTCGAAAAACGTGAATCCACAAAAGAAGTGAGGTCCGAAAAACGGCAGGGCAGCGTCCCCCACCGCAATCGCATTGTCTAGGGTTTCAGAAATGAATGAATTCGCGGAATCAAATCGATTGCCGGAACGATAATCCGAACGGATTGCGACTTCTGCTCCCGCCAAGGCCACGCCCTCCATAGGTCTTTCTACATAGAAATGCGGTTCGCTAGGATCGTAAATCGACTCGAGCACTGCTAAGGGGTCCAGCAAATCCGAAGCAATGGAGATACTGACGAGCTGCGGATGGTTCGCGGCCACCGCTCGCTGACGGCACCCCTCGAGAAAGGTCTCTAGAGCAGATTCCGTCGGGGATTGCGAAAGATCTAGCGGGAGTGTTTCCAACGAACCACAACTTCAGGATTACGCTTGCGGCTTAGGGAAAAGAATCGTCTTTTCTCCTATTCGTTTCCCAACCAAGGCGTTCCCTCGCTGCAAACGACTGTCCCAGTCCATTCCTTGTTCGTATCCCAAAAGTTCGTACACTTTAATAGTCGTATTTGGCATAACGGGCTCAAGCAAGCCTACTGCCAAGCGCAACGATTCCGCCATCACGTAGAGTGATGTTTCCAGACGTTTCTTGTCCTCTGGGTCCTCCGACTTCGCCAATTTCCAGGGAGCCCGCTGCTCCGCATATCGATTGATCGCGCTGATGAAGACAAACGTCTTCTCTAGTCCCGTGTGAAATTGAAATTCCTCGTACAGCTCAACGACACTTTTCCTCGTCTCATCCCATAAAGCCCATAGCTCGGTTTCGAGCGATTCTTCAATGCTGGGCTCGGGAATCTGGCCATCGAAATTGCGGCCAACCATCGTGAGCGCACGACTCAGTAAATTTCCTAAATCATTTGCGAGGTCCGAATTGTATCGGGACATGTACCGCTCCGGAGAGAACTCGCTATCCTGCCCTACATTCATTTCCCGGGTAACAAAATAGCGAAACGCATCGGAACCGAACTGATCGATCAAATCCAGTGGATCGACAACCATTCCAGTGCTCTTTGACATTTTCGCGCCTGACTTCAACCACCATCCGTGAACGAGCAAACTCTTTGGCAACTCGATTCCCGCCGCCTTCAGCATAATCGGCCAATACACGGCATGCGGCGGCACGAGGATGTCTTTACCGATCACATGGAAATCCGCCGGCCAGTGCTTTTCAAACTCATCCGTTCCGTATCCAACTGCGGATACATAATTAACCAGCGCGTCGAACCAAACATAAGTTACGTATTCTTCATCAAACGGAAGCGGAATTCCCCATTCCAACCTTTCTTTGGGTCGGGATATGCAGAGATCGTTGATCGGCTCTTTCAGAAACTCGAGAACTTGCTTGGCCCGAAAGCGTGGATAGATAAAGGACTCGTCTGTTTTCAGATGCTCGATCAGCCAGTCCTGGTGCCTGCTCAGCTTGAAGAAATAATTGCTCTCTGCAATCTCCTCGACCTCTCCGAAAATCTCTGGCCATTCGCCATTTTCATCACGGTCCTTTTCTTGGAGAAACTGCTCTGCCCGCTTGCTGTAGTAACCCTTGTATTCCGCCTTGTAGAGGTCTCCCTGGTCGAACAGCTTTTGCAGAATGGCTCGAACGACATTCTTATGCCGGTCTTCCGTTGTGCGAATGAAGTCGTCGTTTGAAATGTCCAGACTGGCGCAAAGCCCTTTAAACGCTACGGCCGCTTCGTCGCAAAGCTCGATCGGTGTAATGCCTCTGCCAGCAGCGGACTGTTGCACTTTCTGTCCGTGCTCGTCGATTCCGGTCAGGAAATAAACTTCGTCACCCATCAAGCGACGGAAACGGGCGACCACATCGGTCAAAACCTTCTCGTATGCATGACCGAGGTGAGGCTTTCCATTGGCGTAATCAATCGCAGTTGTGATGTAGAATGACTTCATGATCTAAAAATCGGCGGTAAGCCATAAGCGGGCGCTTTTTCGACCGCAATCTAATTACGCCAGTCTTTTGGACGCCATCACCTTCGATCAATCAAGGTTCGGCAAGCAGCCAAAGCTCCTTCCGCCTGATTCGAGCCGAAGGGAGCCTATTCCTCTGGACTGAAGAATTGCTAATAGTCCGAGCTATCCCCGAAAAAAAGAGGCAAGTTTACCCCTTGTGACTTCCATCACAAAACGGTGCATTCCCCGTCGTCTTACAGGCACACAGGAAATGAGGTCCGTCCTTTTCTGCCTTGAATATTTTTGGCCTAAATTCGGTTCCACTGTGCGACCCATCACAAAAGGGCTGCTTAGCGGATAGGCCGCATGTACAGTAGGCATAGGTTCCTCCTTCTTTTAGATCGACTTTGATTGGCCCGTCTCCGGCACGTTTTGCTTCGCTCATGGTTTTTCTCGTTCCGTTAGATTGTTTCGGGCGACCTGCTTTGACCGCCTGTCTTACAAAACTAAACTAGCGCGCAAACAACGATTCACTCCAGAACAAACTAGCCCAATAGCTCTTTGAGCAACCCCTGAACAACTTGCGGGTTCGCCTTGCCTCGACTTTTCTTCATAACCTGTCCCAGCAAGGCATTGAGCGCCTTCTCGTTTCCTGAACGGAAATCCTCAACCGGGCGAGGATTCTCCTCGATCGCCTCCTGACACCAGGACTTCACTTGCCCATCGTCAAAATCAGGCTTCAGTCCCTTTCGCTCAATCACTTCGTTGGCAGATTCACCCGTATTGAACATTTCAATAAAGACGTCTTTAGCGATCTGCTTAGTGATAACTCCTTTTTCGATCACATCGACCAGTGAAAGTAGATCGTCTGGCGAAATCTTGCAATCAGACAGGGGCGTACTGGATTCAGACAGCTCACGCAGCAAATCATTGGTTACGTAGTTTCCAATGGCTTGGGCGCTTTTGGGAGCCTTCTTCGCCGCACTTTCGAAGTACTCGCTCAGTTCGCGATCCGGAACCAACACGGAGGTAATCGAAAACGGCAGGTCATATTCCTCAATGAAACGACGCTGCTTGTCAAAGGGCAGTTCTGGAATCTCGCGCCGCAAGCGTTCTCTCCATTCGTCATCGATTCGGACTGGCATCAAATCAGGGTCCGGAAAGTACCGATAGTCGTGAGCGTCCTCCTTCTCCCGCATTAATTCCGTCCGCCCTTGATCCGCATCCCATCGCCAGGTTGCCTGGATGATCGTTTTTCCCTTTTTAAGCTCCTGCGTCTGGCGCTTTATCTCGTATTCAATTCCGTTCTTTACACCCGTAATGCTATTCAAGTTTTTGAGCTCAATCTTCGCTCCAAGCTCTTGCTGTCCGACAGGACGGACCGAGATATTGGCATCTGCCCGCATTTGCCCCTTTTCCATGTCGCAATCCGAAATACCGCAATAAATCATCGTTTGCCGGATCGCGGTGAGAAAGGCGAAGGCTTCCGCGCCGGAATGCATGTCGGGCTCGCTGACGATTTCCATTAGGGGGGTAAACGCTCGATTGTAGTCAAC
>JAUHWE010000517.1 GCA_030424825.1 Verrucomicrobiia bacterium | reverse complement strand
CCCAGTTTTCGACGACTGTTTCGAGAGTGTCTTTCTTGAAACGGATGATTCCGTAGCCGCTTCCCGTTCCCCGCAGGCGTTCAATCATTGAATTGCCAGACAGCTGGAATTCGGGGTCGTAGGTGTCGGGTCGATTGTTGACGGCCCACACGTTGACCTTGTTTTTAAAGCCGTCGAGGAATTCACCAGTGTATTCGGGAAATCCGGGCTGACGATTCTTGCCCGGCTCTAGTGGATCCCAAAGTCGTTTGTAGCCGTTTGCGATCCCTGGAGGAGCGAAGGACCAGCCGGAGTCGTTCCAGTCGTCGATTCCATGATGGGTGAGGGTGCCCACGTGCTGGTCGCCGTGAATCATGAGAGCGTGGGCTTTACGAATGATCTCCAGGGCCCGATTGCGGCCACTTTGAGGCCAGCCATTGGAATCGAGATCGGCGGCGAGACGGCTATTGGGACCACCATGCGTTGTCGCTACGGAGCCGAATGGAGATTGAGAGAGGACAGCTTTCATCTGATCGTTTTTCCAGTCGCTAGCCCAATGTTCGAGGAAGGCGATTTGGCGGTCTCCGAGCAGCTTCAGTCCAGGTTTGTCCAGCTGTGTCGTGTCGTAGTCTGGGTCCATGACATGATCGAGGCGGGTGCTGTTGCCGACGGGCTCGTCGAGCACATCGCCGGGGGATGATTTGAACTTGCGGTCTTCTAGAATGGCGAAACTGATTCCCCCCACATTAAGCTCCGTGTAGTAGACTGTAATTCCTTGCTTGGCAGGAGTCGGGTTGTAGGGGTCTGGCAAGTGGGACACTTGGGTGCGTTGCACCATGTTCACGAATTTAGCGTGCATATTGTAGCCTCCGAAACTGCTGGTCGAGCGGGCTTCCTGCGGCATGGCGGCTCCCCCTTGGCCCCAAATATTTCCGTGGTAGACGTCATGATCGTCTGGAATGATGACCGAAGGGCGGTCTTTGAGAACGTCGCGAAAGCTCCATCCGAAGAGCCAGTATTTTTGCAGGTAGTTGAGGGAGGCCCGAGGCACATCCGCTTCGGAGTGGGTCCGTACGACGTTGTATCCGGCAACGCTTTCGTAAATCTGGTCCCCCGCGAAAAAGACGAGATCCGGATTCTGGGCTCGCACACTTTCGGAGATGTACTGATTCGGAAATGCGTAGTCGACCATGCAGGAAAGGGCGGCGAGCTTGATCTCCGATTGATTCGTAGGATCTTTGCGGATACGTCCTTCCCAATAGTCGGTCTTTTGACCCTCCGCGGTAGTGTAGTCGAAACTCAATCGATAGTCGACGTCTTGTGTGTTGTCCCAGGATTCGACGCGAAAATGGGAGGTGCGAGAAAGCGGGTCATAGGCACTTCTCCCGACTGGCTTCCACCGGCCGTTCTGCCTTAGGGATAGAATGACCGTTTTGTTTTCGCCTTTGCCGACCGGAGCAACGTGGGCGGTCATTTTAAGAATGTTGTCGTGTAGCGTGTACTGGGACCATAGAAGGGGTCCGAATCGTTTCTCGTCATCGCTACTGATTTTGTCTCCTGAGACTTCCCAGTCCGTGAACCAGAAACGGTAATCGCCGTTTGTGCCCGCCCGTCTTGACGCATTGGACTGCCCGCTGTTGTCAATCGGTCCGGCGAACAAGCCGATATTGCCGATGAGCGGGTCGCTCTTCACGGTCGCTGAAAACTGTCCCACGACCCGATTCGGGCGTTTTCCCGATGCGGCCTGGATCGTTGCGGACGCTTCGGGGCCGCGGCACTCGATCTGGATCTCAAGTTGGAGATCCTCTAGGAAACGGGGATCGATTGTATCGGGCGAGAATTTGTTGCCGATGAAGAGATTCCCTTCTGTGGTGACACCCGCGTTCACGCCGTTGCTGCCAAACAGGTTAGAGCGGTATTCTTCCGGCATAGCTCCTACGACGGCAAACCGGAATCCGACCGCGCCGCGTCCCTCCTCGTTGGAGTGGTCTCGAATGGAACCGGTTCGGACCTTCATCGAAAAGCGGCCATCACCGGGTTTCATCTGGTGAGTCAGCAATTGGAGGTCGTGGCCTCGTCCACCCTGGGTAATTTCGATCCGCCCGTCCGCAAGCTGCCAGTCCATCATGGGAGTAGTCCATATTTCAGGAGCGACCCAAGGCCGTGTGACCTTGTCGGGAAGGCTGAGGGAATAGTCTGCTCCGTGGAGAGTGGTTGCGAGTGCCAGGATTGCGAATAAAGCAAATGGTTTTGGTGTCATAGTTTTTGAATTTTTTGGGTACTGATTGGGTGCCCCTACAAATAATCGATTTATTGGATACTCTCTTAGGTTGCGTGTTTTTTGGACTTTATTCTACTCTTTCGGGGCATTTCTGCTGTGGCGCAAGTCAGCTTCAAGTTCGGTTTGCTGGCCCTTGTCGCCGGTGCTTTCCATCCAGGCAAGGAGCTCGGATCTCAGCTTTTTCTTGATTTTCGCGTATTCAGGATTCGAAGCAAGGTTGTTCCATTCGTGATAGTCTTCTTCGATGAAATAGAGTTCTTCTTCCGGGCGAAAGTGGTACCGCCGCACCTTTTCTGCGGCGTCGGGATCGTATTCCGCTTTCCTTTTCCACGAGTTGAAGACTTGAGCTTCACCCCATTTGGTATCCTCGGGAATAGTGACGACGTTCTCGAATTTCATTTCGGGCGTGAAATTCCAGATGTATTTGTATTTCAAGGAACGTATGGAACGAATGCCATAGTATTCCGGAGCGTTGATGATGCCGCGGGTCGTCATCTGCGAGAATACGTATTTCTTGTGCTTGACTGCTTTGTCGGTGAAAAGGGGCAGGAGACTTTTCCCATCAAGAATGGGGACGGGCTGACCCCCGGCGGCCTCGACAAAGGTGGGGACTACGTCGGCGTATTCGATCAGAGCGTTGCAAACGGTACCGGGCTCGATTTTTCCGGGCCATCTCGCGATGAAGCCTGTGTGTAGTCCCGCGTCGTAGAGGGTCCATTTGGCGAAAGGCAGACTTGAGCCTTGTTCCGTTGTGGCGATGAAGAGCGTATCGTCGGCGAGGCTGTACTTGGAAACCAAATCAAGGGCCTGCCCAACCTGTCCATCGAAGTAGGTTATTTCCGCGAGGTATCGAACCATTGCGTCGCGGGTTTCAGGTGTATCCACAAATGTGTAAGGGAGTTCGACGTCTTCGGCGGAGTATTGGCTGGGGTCGCCCTTGTCCCAAGGAGCATGCGGCTCATTCGAGGTGAGAAACAAGCAAAAGGGGATGTCGTCTTTCTGGCACGATTCGATAAATGATTCGACCGCTTTGAAATCGGGGTTGGAGCCCTTGCTTAGATATTCGAAGGGGAAGGCGGAAATTGGTTTAATATGAGTCTTGCCACTCAAGGCGACCCGGTAGCCGAGCGGTTCAAGGTAGTGGACGATGCTTTGGGTTCCTGGGTAGACGAAGGTGTGATTCGGGTAGGCTCCGGTTTTGACGGGAGCTTGTCCGGTGTACAGATTGTGCCTTGTCGGCGAGCAGGTCGGGGCAGCTTGGAAGCAATTTGTGAAGCGCATCCCTTCTTGGGCAAGCCCGTCCATGTGGGGTGTGATCGCTTGTCCGCCGTAGCAACCTACATCGAAATGGCTCAAATCATCGGCGAGGACGAAGACGAAATTCGGTTTGTCGTTTGAGGCTACCAGGCTGGTGAGAAAAAGGGCGAAGAGTGCGAAATGGGATTTCATGGACGTAGGGGCAACGATTGAGTGAAGCAAAAGGGTTGGCAACGGAGTAATTGGATGGGTGTGACTTAATGGGTCAACGTCCGCATGGCTAGGCTCCGACTGTATCCCGTTACGGGAACCAGTGGGACAAATAGGCGGAGATGATAGAGGAAGCTAGGTGCCGAGAGCCAAGTAATGGGGGCTTACCGGATCTCGATTAGCCTTGCAGCGGAGCCTGTTTGAAGTACGCTTTAAAAGCGTTATGATCCGCCTCGTTTACCCCTCTTTCTTCCGGTTCGTACTGCTGGTTGAGCTGGCGTCCCTTTCGGCGGCATTGGCCGCACCAAGCAGTGATTTCGATTCCGGTGAGGAAATACTTCGCACATCTATGTCAATGTATGGGGGATTGGATTCCATTCGATTGGAAGGAAGCATTGATGGGGGATACGTTCGTGAGGTTTGCATGACATTCGAATATCCTCAGTACA
>JAUHWE010000516.1 GCA_030424825.1 Verrucomicrobiia bacterium | reverse complement strand
ATCCGGCATTTGCGCCGCGTACAAGTATTAGATAGGATTTCATAACAACTAATCTTATATTATTAGGTTTCGCTTTTCGACCAAACTAGTCGTGTTCTCCCTAGGGTCGAATAGCATAACCGGATTTCGACAGCTACAGTAGAATTTAATTCGAATTCCTTATTATCGATCAATAGTAGAAGGAGATCATCTTTAGGAGAAACAGATTTATTGGACACTTTCTTAGCGGGTGTCCAATGAGTCGGATTATATGGACTCTTGATTGTAGGGGCGTCGCTTGCGGCGACCGCATAAGCAACTACCGTCTCATCCTACGCGGTCGCCGCAAGCGACGCCCCTACAAACTACTTGATTTGTTGAACACTCTCTTAGCACTACCTTGTTAAATAGTAAAATGGTAGGGCAACACCCCTACATGAGAAATCGATATTATCCGACGCATGAGGAACTTTCTAAGTCTAGTGCCAATGAGAAGACGCTCTTATAATGATCGTATGCCAGGGGATTTTTTAGGCATTCAGCACGCATCCACAATCAACTTTCCGATGCGAGAAAACAGAGGTCTTTGAAAAGGAATGGTCTCACCGCCAGCCGTTAGCGGCCATTGTTTCCTTAACGCTAACGGGTGTGCCCCCCCGACGCTTGCTTTCATCGGCTGCTTCCATGAAGGCGTAAATTTCAATGGTTTCCTCCAAAGAAACCGGAGCAACACCCGTTCGAAAGAATCGCACGATCTCCCGCAACATCGGCGTATAGTCCCCGCCACGTTCCTGCTCCACAATTGCCTCCGTTCCAAACGCGGTCACCTTATAGGCCAACTTCGAGTTTCGGATTCCATAAACCGTTCCGATTTTCCCATCCTGCCAAATTCCTGTGATGACATCGTGATTGGGCGTGAAACTTCGAGTCACGGTTTCCACCCCCGTTCCCATCACGGTGAAAAGCGCCTCCGTAGGGTGGATACCATACCAGAAAAAATCTGGATGGTGCGGGTCCCTCTTGGCAGGTCCGTAGGAAATGGCACCCATAAGCGCTCCCTTCGCCTTTTCCGCTACATCCACTACGCCCGGATAAAACCTCAACGAGGAAGAGCTCCAGCACGGAACTCCCGAACTCTGAGCGAGCTTAAAGATGGCAATCGCATCCTTAAGCGATCCCGCAATCGGCTTGTCGATGAATAGCGGTAGACCCGCTTCAAAAACAGGAATCGCCTGTTCTAAGTGGGGCCGACCATCCACGCTTTCCAGTAGAACTGCATCTACTTGCTGGCACATCTCCTCGATGGAATCATACAGCTTCACCCCGTAGTCCGTTTGCAGGGTTTGCGTAAATCCCTCGATACGGTCTGCGCTCGACGGAATATCCGGACTCCCTCCCTTAAACGCAGCGACTACTCTCGCTCCCGGCACGTGGTGTTTATGTGCAGTATCATTAAAACGGCTCGTAAAAGCCGTTACATGAGAAGTATCCAGGCCAATAATACCGACACGAAAAATGAGTTCCGGTAAAACCGATTCGATCGAATCTACCACCTGGGTCGCAATCACTTGATAGCCTTCTGCCGTATAGTGAACATCACCCGGCGCCCTGAACTGGTCTGGAGAAAACTGAGCCGTAAGCGAACGGATGTCGTTGATTGCAATCCCATTTCGGAGCATGATCTCTTCCGCCACCTTATTGTAGTTGAGCTCATCCCCCTCAATACGGCCCGCTTCTCCTGAAGGAACGAAAGACGTATTCCCCCACACAAGCTTCGCACCCGTCTGCTGCAATCGCCCCACCAAGGTTTCCAGGTTTGCTTTGTAATCTTTCAGCGATGTGGTCAGGGTTCCATTCACTTTGTCACGGTTTCCCTGTTGCGTACTGTTCGGATGACGATAGCACAAATCCCACAGTCCCCAATTAAAGTGTATGACATCCCATTGCCCCTCACCGAGCCAGAGATCGATTTTCTCTAAACCCGTTGCCGTGTGCTGGGCGTTTCCAGGATTGTGAAAGACCTCCGCTCGATTCTGGAACATCTCCTCAACGAAGGGGGTGTAGCCTATGGATATGGAATCACCAATAACCAGAATTCGTGGCGATCGATCGCTAGCGCCAACTCCCCGACTATAGTCCGAAAGGAAGATTCCCACTAACAGCATTACAGAAAGAAACATTTTCATAGAGCAGGATCCAAACTGTCTGAACATCCATAGAAACGCAAGCAACGAGCGTCGGTTAGAGAGACCACATCCTTATCCCGTCAAAGTTATTCACCAAAAACCTGAAATCGCTTGTTTCCAACAAAGTTTAAACCCTAAATGGATCTTTCACCCGAAACCCCAATATTGCTGAACATGACCGCAACCCAACCCAACCGACGAGATTTCCTGAAAGCCGCTAGTGTCCTAGGAGCGACCTCCTTTTCAATACTCCCCAATATTTATGGCCAGAACGCGCCCTCTCGAAAGCTTCGAGTTGGCGTAATGGGACTGAAACGCGGCTTGGCGCATGTCCGGAGCTTCCAAGGCGCATCCAATGTCGAAATCGCCTACGTCTGCGATGTAGATCAGAATCGCGCGGCGGAAGGCGCCGCGTTGGCGAGCAAGGGGCAGTCGAAGAGTCCCAAAATGGTGGGTGATTTCAGGAGAATCCTTGAAGACAACTCAGTAGACATCCTTTCCATCGCCGCCCCTAATTTTTGGCAAGCACCCGCCTCTATTCTAGCATGCGAAGCGGGTAAGCATGTCTATGTCGAGAAACCGGGAAGCTATGATCCCCAAGAGGCGGACTGGATGGTACAGGCCGCCCGCAAGTACGATCGAAAGGTGCAGCTTGGAACACAACGTCGCAGCTACCCTTCCATGATCGAAGGTATGCGAAAACTACACAGTGGAGCGATCGGCAAGGTGCTCTACGCTCGCACTTGGTATCGCAATTCTCGAGACACGATTGGCCGAGGGAAACCTGCTCCGGTTCCCGATTATCTGGATTATGAGCTCTGGCAAGGACCGGTCCCTCGAGCTCCCTACAAAGACAACCTGATTCACTACAATTGGCATTGGCACTGGGCGTACGGCGGGGGTGAATTGATTAATAACGGAGTCCATGCGCTTGACGTTGCCCGATGGGGTCTCGAGGTCGATTTTCCAACTCGAGTCAGTTACCAAGGAGGTCGCTACCACTTCGATGACGATCAGGAAACTCCGGATACCGGAGTTGCTCAATTCGACTTTGGCGAGGTTGGCGCATCCTGGGATGGAAGCAGTTGCCATCGGCGCGACGAGGAAAACCTAGCCTTTTGCACCTTTTATGGCGAAGGGGGTTCCATGGCCTTCGACACTGCAGGATTTGCGATCTATGATCCCAAAGGAAAATTAGTCGAACAGACCGCGGGCACACCTGGAGACGTCCCTCATTTCCAGAATCTGTGTGACGCGATCCGAGACGATGTCCCACTCACTCAAGAGATCGCTGAAGGACAGAAAAGCACCCTTTGGTGTCACCTTGGCAACATCGCCTACCGAACCCAGTCCGTATTAGACATCGACTCCGCAACCGGCCGTATTCTTAACAATTCGAAGGCCCAAAAACTTTGGAAACGCGATTACGCCAAAGGCTGGCGACCAAAGATCTAAGCGGTTTCAGTCGTCACAAAAACACGACTACTACTCAAAGCTCCACGAGCACCTGCTTTGTCTCGCCGTCACTCACAACGAAGGAAGACTCTTTCGCGATTCTTCCGTTGACGGAAACGATCAATACATAATTCCCGATTCGCAGGGCGTCTAGTTGATGCTCCCGGCCTTCAAAGTACTGGTACCCTTGCACCACTTGGAGGCCACCCACCGAAACCGACTCGGAAGCTTCTTCAATCTCAACTTCTATTTTATCCCGAGGCCTGCCACCCTTCACGAGAATCCGAACGCCACCGACAATGGGATCCAACACAAGCGTCCCCAGATCATTGTCGCCCGACTCGTCGATCGAAACCGAAATTCGCTTATCTCGATAACCTTCCTTTTTCAATACGACCTCATGACTCCCCGTCCTGATCTTCGATGCCTTGAAGGGGGTACGAGATAAGAGCTGGCCATCCAAATAGACATTTGCCTGGGAAGGATCCGAACGGATCGTCAGTTCACCCACCGATTGGTCCTTCAGATTCTTGGCGACTTCCCTTCTTCGCTCAAGCCACTCG
>JAUHWE010000515.1 GCA_030424825.1 Verrucomicrobiia bacterium | reverse complement strand
TGGACGCGACAATCGCTTTCATCTGGTCTGGGGTCTCCTTGAACGGGAATGCGCTTTCGAATTCCCGCTGCCACGCCGTGTCGGGAGAAAACGCGGTCCCTTCGCTCAAATCCCGTTTTGCCTGGATTTGCAGCAGTTGGGCGGCTAGATCCAAGGTCGCCCGTTCGGCGGCTTCTCGGGTCTTCGCCCAGCGATTGGACCCCAGTTTTCCTAAACGGGGGCGGGACTTGGTGATCCCTACGTAACGACTAACGAGGTGTGATTCCTGGAGGGGAACGTGCAACAGAATCTCATCCTCGAATTCGAGCGTCAGGACCTCACGCAACTGCCCACCGATATCCACTTTTGAAATACCCCGGTAAACAGCGATCCCGTGTTGCAGATGCACCACGAATTCCCCATCCACCAACTCTGCAAAGTCGAGCAGCTGATCCACTTGGGACTGAGCCACCAAGGCCTTCTTGCGACCGACTACCTTTCGATTCCGACGACGGCCGAAAAGCTCGGTCTCCGTAACAAAGACAGCGCCTTTACTGTCAGCCAGATTCGGCCAGTTCAATGCCTCCAGGTTTTCACGGAAATGAATGCGGAAGCCCTCGTTGACATCTCCCTGCCAAAAGAGGGGGTTCAGCTCTTTGAGCAACTCCGATCCTGCTGAAATTTCTTTGATCCGATGCTCGTCGCTGGCGTTTGGAAGAATGAAGACAATTTTTTCCCCCTTCTTCTCCCACTCACGGATCTGCTCCAAAAAACGGAGCCGCGCTGATTGCTCGTCGGCCAGTCGTTCATCCGCGAGAAGCGAGTCATCGGGATAGGAACGATAGAACTCAAGCGATTCCGCTTCGTAAACCCGCGTATGCCCGTTTCCATCATCCGCACCCAAATCGAGATCCGAAAAGGTCGCCCAATGGTCGTTGCTCGATTCACGGATTTTCAGAAGGCCCGTCCAAAAAACGCCTTCTTTCCGTGTCTCTTCTGCTCCGCGTTGAGAGTCGAGGTGCTCAAGGAGCTCCTCAGGTTCCACCAGCCCCCAACTGACTTTTTGGGGAAGGTAGTCGAGAATCCCATTCGCCGATTCGTCTAGTTCCAGTCGGGGAGAGGAAGCGATCGCGATCGAATCGACCGAATCCCCCGATCGTTGCGTTACCGGATCGAGCGTTTTGATGGATTCGATCTCATCACCAAAAAAATCAATTCGGAACGGCTTATCCTCAGTGATTGGATACACATCGATCAATCCACCACGCCGCGCAAATTGGCCGGGAGCCTCACACAGTCCTTCATGGTCGTAATCAAGCTTCTCTAAATCCGCGATTAGTTTTGAAAATTCGTATTCAATTCCTGCCTTCAACTCGATTTGGCACTTTGCCATGGCCGCTGGATCCGGCACGGGTTGGGAAAGCGCAGATATCGTAGATACGACAATGAGCTTCACTTCTTCGGTGGCCTTAAGGACTGAATTGAGAACAGCGATTCGCTCGCTTCCAGACTCGAACAGGGCAGATCCGTCTCCGCTGGCATCATTGGCCTCGGGGTAGTGCAGCACAGCGTACGTTTCGGAGGATCCTCGAGCTTGAGAATGAAAGAACGATAAATCCGCGGCCCATTGCTCTGCCAGGCGCTCGTTCTTGGCTAAGATGAAAGACAGAGAAGCAGATTGCCGATATGCCCAGTCCTCCAATATTGGGCAAAGCGCCTCCGAACTAACACCGATGCAGCGTTCGAGGCTGCGGGCGGAGGAGGGAAGAAGCGCCGTTTCAAGGCAGTTCATTTCTTATTCTTGTACTTGGCTATGGCCTTTGTGGCCGCCGCTTCTGCCGCTTCCTTCTTGTTGCGACCTTTTCCGGTGCCCAGTTTCTTGTCGTTACAAAAAACGGTCACTTCGAAAACGCGCTCATGCGGGTCTCCCTCTTGGGCGGTGGTTTCGTAACGAAGGGCATTATTCCCAAGCTCCGGCTGTACCATCTCTTGCAATACACCTTTGGGATTCGATATCACTCCTTTTTCAACTGGGCTTTCGGACAAATTGTCGTAAAGTCTCAGGATCAGTTCGCGAGCCGTTTCCCAATTGCTGTCCAGGTAGACGGCGCCAATCACGGATTCGAAGGCGTCACCGAGGGCAGAGTCCTTCTTGCCGATGCCCGCATTGCGGTCGCGGTCTTTGAGCAGCAGGTATTTGTGCAGTTCTAGCCGGCGAGCGATCTGGGCCATGTAGTCACCGCGAGCATAGCCGGATCGAATCTTGGTCAATTTACCCTCCCGAGCTTCTGGATACTTTCCGTAGAGCGCCTCCGTAAGGGCAAGCTGGATGACCGCGTCGCCGAGAAACTCGAGACGCTGGTTATTGTTTATTTGGTCACTGGACCGGAGCAGGAAGGAGGGGTGGGTGAGGCTTTTGACCAGCAAGTTCTTATTTTTGAAAACGTAGCCAAGAACCTTCTCGATTTTCTTGATAGTCGCTTTCGGCATCTCAGCTGCAAGGTCGCCATCATCCGTTTTGATGCGAGGCGACTTTGACCGAGTCTTGAATATGCGTTTCAGCTTGGAGGCTACCATAAACCGGTTCGAAATTCAGAATCGGGCCATCCTATTTCAGACTGAACCGTTTGATTAGCTCTTTGGCCAGATTTCGGTAAGCCGTAGAACCCGGATTGAGTTTGTCGTACTCGAATATCGTTTGCCCGAAAGAGGGGGCTTCGCTGAGCCGGACCGTACGAGGGATCACCGTATTGAAAACCTGATCGGGCAAATTCGTCCGCACTTCTTCTACGACTTCACGAGAGAGTTTGGTTCGGACATCAAACATAGTCATGATAATTCCACCAATCTGCAAACGGTCGTTAACGCCGGCATCGTGCAGCCGATCGACCACACTCAATATTTGGCCGAGGCCTTCTAACGCCAAATACTCACACTGAAGCGCAACAAGAAGGTAGTCCGCCGAGGCAAGGCTGTTCATAGAGAGCATTCCCAGAGCAGGCGGGCAATCGATGATGATCGCATTGTACTTCTCCGAATCAATGATTGGCTGAATGGCGAGGGCAAGCTGGCCGAGGTAGTTCTCCTTCTGGGAAAGCTCGATTTCGGCCGCGGCCAAGTCGACTTCGGAAGGCAGAAGACTCAACCGCTTGCGGCCCGTTTCCATGATCATTTCCGATGCGTCGCCATCCTCCATGATCGCCGGGTAAACGCTGCGGCCCTCTTCCTTCTCAAACCCCAGACCGCTGGTGGCATTAGCCTGTGGATCCAAATCGATGAGCAAGGTCTCGACGCCTTGATCCGCGAGAGCCGCAGACAGATTCACAGCCGTGGTGGTTTTGCCAACGCCTCCTTTTTGATTCGCAATCGTAAATACTTTGCACGCCATCTTGGGCGCGTTTTATGGATCAAAACCCTCGCAAGGCAATGGTTAAAAAAAGCCACAAGATTAGGGACCTCAAGAGAGAATCCACGTGAAAAACCAAGATTAGTGATCCAATCAAGAGTTGCACAGGTTTCTCGTAGATCGGGAACCAGGTCCAAGGGTCAGCCTGCGGCTGGGCTAAGTCTCGATTCTCGTCACAATCAGCCGCAAACGTTTCCGATAGTAGCTCACTCGCTTCAGCGTGAGCCAAAAACTCATCCTCACCGGGCTCACGCTGAAGCGAGTGAGCTACTTTGAAATCGTCATTCCATCGGACGATTATTCATTTCGCAGAGATTCTGCTTGAAACTACTTCGCGCATCGCAAATCTCTCCCTCCTTTCGTTTCCGCTTCAGCGGTTAACGTGAAAGGCGTGGTAGCCAAGTGGTAAGGCCGAGCTCTGCAAAAGCTCTATCGCGGGTTCGATTCCCGCCCACGCCTCCATCCGCCGCCGTCCTACGGACTGTGGTGAGATGCAACTACCGGCTACGCATAGAGCGACGTTGAATGGCACAACGATCCCCGAATCGGATTCGAGAGATATCGTTCATAGATTCGGTTTAAGCTTGATCACAAAAAAAGTCGCACCCCGTGGATGCGACTTTTTGAAAGTACGATGCCTTCGGCTTGAGATTTGCCTACCTTCTGATGAAGCGCCTAAAGAATCCACAGGTAGCCAGTCCCAGCACGATCAGAATCGCGGAGCTTCCGGAATCGGGAACCGGAGCAGAAGCAAACGACAAGGAGTCTAGAGCAGCCGTTCCACTGCCTGATACCTGT